>JAAYPM010000060.1 GCA_012519815.1 Bacteroidales bacterium | reverse complement strand
GACCCTCTGATTAACAGTCAGATGCTCTAACCGACTGAGCTACTAAGGAATTTTAACGGCACAAATATAATAGAAAGCTTTTAAATAAAAACAATATATTTGTAAAAAATATATATAGATTTTACTCATTACGCCTTTGTTATTGAATTTCAAGGCGTTTTAAAAAAAATAGTATGAAAAAAACAATTATTTTAGGGAGCGTTGCCTTTGATGCAATTGAAACTCCATTTGAAAAAACTGATAAAATTATTGGTGGTGCAGGCACATATATTTGTTTTGCGGCATCATATTTTTCAAAACCACATGCACTTGCTGTGGTTGGAGGCGATTTTCCTCAAGAATATATTTCAAAATTAGAACAAAAAGGAATTGTAATTGACGGCATTCAAATTAAAAAGCAGGAAAAAACGTTTTTTTGGTCAGGAAAATATTTTGATAATATGAATCAACGGGAAACATTGATTACTGAATTAAATGTGTTAGAACATTTTGACCCTATTGTACCCGATTCGTATCAAAACGCTGATTATCTTATGCTTGGCAACCTTAGCCCAATAGTGCAACGCCAAGTAATTGAGCGACTTACAAAACGGCCAAAACTAATAGTGATGGATACTATGAACTTTTGGATGGACATACTGTTTGATGAATTGTTGCAAACAATTGCATTGGTTGATGTTATTACTATCAATGATGAGGAGGCTCGACAGCTTTCGGGGGAATATTCTATACCTAAGGCTGCACAAAAAATTATGGCTATGGGTCCCAAATATGTGATTATTAAAAAAGGCGAACATGGTGCAATTGTATTTTATAAAAATAAAACATTTTATGCTCCTGCCTTGCCGTTAGAAACTGTTATTGACCCTACAGGAGCTGGCGACACATTTGCTGGTGGATTTATAGGATATATTGCGCAACAAGACAAAACAGATTTTGAGACAATAAAAAATGCAATTGTAGTGGGGTCTGCCTTAGCATCATTTACGGTTGAGCAAATGGGAACACAAGGAATTGAAAATCGTACACAAACAGAAATTAACGAAAGAATAGCAGCGTTTAAAACGCTTACAAGCTATACACTTTAAAATAAATTATAGATTTCGTATCTTTTTTTCCCAATTCCACGCAGATAGTAAAATATCTTCGAGCGAGGTGTTGGCAAACCAATCTAATTCACGATTTGCACGAGTAGTATCAGCCCACACTTGTTCAATATCGCCCTCTCTACGTGAGGCTATTGTATAGGGAACAGACACTCCTGTTACACGTTCAAACGTATGCACCATTTCAAGTACCGATATTCCTGTGCCTGTACCTAAATTAAACAATTCATATCCCGAATGTGTTGTTTGTGCACATAATTTGTCTAATGCTTTTACATGTGCTTTTGCAAGGTCAACCACATAAATATAATCTCGTATTGCCGAGCCGTCGGGCGTATTATAATCATTGCCAAATACTTGCAATTGTTTACGTACACCTGCAGCAGTTTGCGTAATAAATGGTACCAAATTATTAGGTACTCCTTTTGGTAATTCACCAATACATGCCGAAGGGTGTGCACCAATAGGATTAAAATAGCGAAGTATAACGGCACATATATCATTATATGAATGTATTGCATCACAAATTATTTCCTCGCATATTTGTTTTGTATTGCCATAAGGCGACAGTGCTTTTTGAATGGGAGCCTGCTCTGTTACAGGCAATTGAGTTGGTTGTCCATATACAGTACACGATGAAGAAAACACTATATTACACACAGAAAACTCACGCATACATTCTAACACCGAAAGCAAGCCCAACACATTGTTTTTATAATACAATAAGGAATTTGAAACCGATTCACCCACAGCCTTATATGCAGCAAAATGTATCACAGCATGAATTGGTCCGTGAGCCTTAAAACAAGCTCTCAATGCATCTGTATCACATATATCTATTTGTTCAAATGCTGGCGTAGTATGAGTAATTTCAGAAATTTTAGACAAAATGCAATATTCTGAATTAGAAAGATTATCAACTATAATCACCTCATGATTTTGTGCAAGTAACTCCACAACCGTGTGCGAACCAATATATCCTAATCCGCCTGTAACTAAAACCTTTGCCATACAAAATTATTTATACGATTCCCATTCGAACGAATCAATTAACGAAATAATATCTTCTTGCATAAATTCAATAACCGGTGCAAGCGAATCTTTATTTGGCGGAACATTAAAATACAAAGCACCACGCACAAAATGATTTACACTATCGGTAATAATAAATTGCATTGCCGAGGCGGCATCACCAGTAATATTAAACAACAAACCATGTACATGTTTTTGTTCATAATGAAATTCGCGTGTACGAATTGCCTCTGCTTTTATATCATGTTTAAATGCCAAAAAATGAGCATCTTCAACAAAATCAAGAAAATTATTTGCAATTTTTTTATAACTCACATGAATAGTTGCCTTAAAATCAGGATATTGAATATTAATCCAATATGGTTCGGCATCTTTACTTGTATCGGAATATACGTGGGCGTATGTTGGCAATAAAAATGTATATGGCAATGCTTGCGAACATTGCGTCATATTTCGTTCAGGAAAATCAATTCTAAAATATCCTCGTTGCTTTGGAACAAGTATAGTGCGTTCCTGACACGATACAATACAAACAAGTATAATTCCTATTATTACACTTTTTTTCATGAATCTTTATTTACAGACACTTTTATTTTTTTAATTCTCCGCTTATCTTCAGCTTCAATTTTAAATACAATATGTTTATATTGAATTTCGTCAAACAATTTTGGAAAATCACCCGTTATTTCAAGAATAAGTCCGGCAAGTGTATCAGCTTCACCTTTCACCTCATCGAACATGGTATCTTCAAAATCCATAATTTTTATAAAATCATGAATTGATATTTTCCCATCAAAAATACATGAATTTTCGCTTACACGTATATATAAATCCGTATCATCATCATCAAATTCATCATTTATATCGCCAAGAATTTCCTCAAGTATATCCTCTAAAGATACAATTCCTGAAGTTCCTCCATATTCATCAATAACAATGGCAAGGTGCACTTTTTCTTTTTGAAATTCTTCAAGTAAATCATCTATTTTTTTTGATTCGGGAATAAAATAAGGTGTACGCACAAGTGCTTGCCAGCGAAACGATGCTGGTTTTTGCAGATGAGGGAGTAAATCTTTTACATACAACACACCTTTTATGTTGTCAAATGAATTTGAGAATATAGGTATTCTCGAATAGCCTGTTTCTGTAACAATTGCAAGTAATTTTTTAAAATCAGTAGCAATATCAACCGCAACCACATCAACACGGGGACGCATAATGGTAGTAACATCAATGCGTTTGAGGCGTACAATTCCTTCTAAAAACTCTTTTTCCTCCTTAGGATTTGTTGAAGTAAATGCAAGAGTTTCGGACACATTATCAATAGAAATATGTTTTTTGTGAATTTTTTCTGTTATTACATTCCATATAAACAACAATAATGTAATCATTGGTTTGTTAATAGCAGCAAAGTATTTAATTGGGTATGCCATACCTAAAGCTACATTTCGAGCATGGCTATAAGCATACGTTTTTGGTATAATTTCACCAAAAAAAAGTATAAAAAAAGTTATTACAATTAACTGAAAAACAAAGCCTAATAATTTTGCTTGTTCAAAATCAAACAAACTTGTTGCTATATAAGAACAAACAACCACAATTGCCATATTCACAATGCTATACACCACAATAATATGTGCTCGCAACAATTGCGGTTGTTCTAAATGTTTTAATGTTAATTGTGCACGTTTTGAATTCAACTTTCGAAGCGATGCTAATTGTGTTTGCGACAAGGAAAAATATGCAATTTCAGAGCTTGAAATAAGCGTAGAAAAACATAAAAGTACTGTCAGCACAATAAGGCTATATACAATATTAGTAGTTATAGGAGCAATTCCTACAATAATAGTACCTATATGTATCGCGACCTCGGAATCCAAATTTTACAATTTAAAATGGCAAATCATCACCCTCTTCTTCTGTCAAATCAATATTTGGAGGAGTTGGTATAGGAGGTTGTTGCGATTGCTTTGGTGATTGAGATGCAGTCGCAGCACTCATTTCTGATTTACGAGTAAGAATTTTTAATTCATTCACAAGAATTTCGGTAAAATATTTTGTCTCACCATCTTTTTCGTAGGTTTTATAGCTTATTTTTCCTTCTACATACAATCGCATACCTTTTGTTACATAGTCTTCTATCACTTTTGCTAAGCCACGCCATGCTACAAGGTTATGCCATTCTGTGTTTTCAACTTTTTCGCCTTGTTTGTTTGTATAGCTTTCGCTTGTTGCTAAGCTAAATCGTGCTACGGCAACACCGTCTGAAATATACCGTACTTCGGGGTCATTCCCCACATTTCCAACTAAAATTACTTTGTTAATCATGTTATTGCGTTTTTAAAAATTAAACATGTGATAAAAGTACAAAAAAAATTGGTATTGTAAGCATTTCATCAAAAAAAAACATTATTCAGTTAAAATATTTGAAAAATCATAGTGCAAATGTAATTGTTGTTTTTACATACATCCAGTATATGCAATGTATAATTTTTTTGATAACATTAAAAAATCAATAAATCTCTATCGGAATCTAATTTTATAAAAATAAAAAGGAGGATAGTAAACGCCCATAACGAGGAGCCACCGTAACTAAAAAACGGAAGGGGAATTCCAATTACAGGCATCAGTCCTACGGTCATGCCAATATTAACCATAATATGGAGAAAAAAGATTGATGCAACGCTATAACCGTATATTCTACTAAATGTAGAACGTTGTCGTTCGGCAAGAAAAATCAATCGCAATAATAAGAATAAAAAAATAGCAATAACCACTAATACTCCCAAGAATCCCCATTCTTCGCCAACTGTACAAAAAATAAAATCGGTACTTTGTTCTGGCACAAAATCATGTTTTGTTTGTGTGCCTTGTAAATATCCCTTTCCTGTAAATCCCCCTGAACCAATTGCAATTTTTGATTGAATTACATTAAATTCGACTCCCTGAGGGTCTGATTCAAGTCCAAACAATACATTAATTCTTGTTCGATGATGTGCTTCTAAAATAGAATGAAAAATATGATCAACGCCGTATGAAAAAGAAACACTTCCAAAACCAACGAGAAATACTATAAGAAAAGACATTATTTTTTTACGATAACTATACATAATAAGCGGCACAAACAGCAAAATAAATCCTACTAAAAACACAAGATATTCGCTTATTTCGAGAGAAAACCAATATACTATGAGCCATGGAAGAGCAAATGAAAGAAGTGCAGGAATAAAAATACGGAATGAATTTTTTTGATAATATGCTAAAAAAATGCTTACTAACAACAACACAGCACCTACAACAAGTACCACTTGAAATGAGCCAAAAATAAACGAAAACACAAATAAAAGTATAGAATATACAACAAGTGCTAACATCCAGCCGGGCATACCTTCGCGATACAAAACCAATAAAAACGCTCCAAAAATAAGTGCCGTTCCCACATCGGGTTGTAATAAAATAAGCAGTATAGGAAGTGCAATAATGCCAATTATTCGAATTACATTATGCCATTGTGTAAGTTTAACATTATATCCGCTCATATATTTTGCCAAAACTAATGCAGTAGTAATTTTAGCAAATTCAGCAGGTTGCATTTTTAAATCACCCAGTGCAAACCACGAACTCTGCCCTTTTGTTTGTGGCATAAAAATTACCAAAAGCAACAGCAACAAAATAAATATATAGACCGGATAGGCAAAAAAAGAATAAAATTTACTATCAATAATAAGTATGCTCACAGCAAGAACAAATGCAGCTATCATCCATATGAGCTGTTTTCCATACTTATAAGAAACATCAAAAATTCCAGTTGAGTTTTCATTAAGAACAGCTGCATAAATATTAAACCACCCCATAAATACCAAAAGTGCATATAAAAACACGGTAAGGGCATCTATTCTTTGGAAGGTTCCAATAATAGTTGATTGTTTTGTTTGCATTTATTCTGGAGATATTAAATTAGTTTGTATCATACGCTGCTCTATCCATTTTCGCGAAGGATGAATAGAATCATTCAAATATTTTTCTATCATTAAACTTGCAATAGGTGCTGCCCAGGTAGCTCCATATCCAGCATTTTCAACATATACTGCTATTGCAATTTGAGGATTTACACGAGGTGCAAATGCTATAAAAACCGCATGATTTTCTCCATGTGGATTTTGTGCTGTTCCTGTTTTTCCACACATTTCAATATGAGGAATTGCAACATAACGAGCAGTTGCACCAGGTCCACCATGCACCACATTATACATGCCTTCAATAACTGGTTCAAAATGCAAACTATCAATCGTTGTATAATGAATTTCACTATATTTTGGGTCTATTGAAGTGTTTTCTATTTCTTTTATTATATGAGGAATATAATAAAATCCTTTATTAGCAATAATTGCGGTAAAATTTGCCAATTGAAGAGGCGTTAAACAAATTTCTCCTTGCCCAATGCCCAAAGAAACAATTGTTAACGATTTCCATCGATTTTTTCCATAATATCTATCGTAATAACTATTTTGAGGGATAAATCCAGGTTTTTCATCAAAAATATCTATTCCAAGCGAATTTCCTAAACCAAACGAGGTAACATGATTTCGCCACACAGTATAGGCATGAGCAACCGAAGGGTATTTATTGGCATCAAGAATAGAACGGAATAACGCACAATAATATGCATTGCATGACACTTGAATTGATTTTACTAAATCTACTGGTGATTCATGAGGATGACAGCGAACATGAAGCCTGCCTGCACTATATCCACCTCTGCAAGTATAAGAATATTGTGGCGTTACAATACCTTCTTGTAATGCTATGAGTGAATTCATAAGCTTAAACGTAGAACCCGGAGGATATCGATCTCCTTGCAAAGCTCTATTATACAAAGGGAATAATGTGTCAGAAGTTAATTTTTTAAAATTTTCTCTTAAACCTCGTCCCACAAGCATATTGGGGTCGAATGCTGGAGCTGAAACAAGTGCCAACACCTCACCTGTAGAAGGTTCAAGTGCAACAATGCTTCCAATTTTGTTTGACAGCAATAATTCCCCATAATTTTGGAGATTAATATCTAATGTAATCGTAATATCTTTACCAAGCACCGATGGTTTATCAAATTTACCATCATGTAATTTTCCTTTTACACGTCCACGCACATCAACCACCTCATACGAACCACCCTTTTCGCCACGTAAATAGGTTTCATACATTTTTTCTATGCCGCGTTTCCCTTTATAATCACCTTTACTATAATATGAATCTTGCTCAATATCAGCTCTATCCACCTCATGAATATATCCAAGTAATAAACCAGCCGAGCTATATGGATAATGACGCACTGTTCTAACTTGCATAAAAAAGCCGGGAAACTGATACATGTGTTCCTGCAAATTCGCATAGGTTTTTGCACTGATTTGTTTTACTATCGGAAACGGACGATATTTATTTAAAGATGCTTCTTTATAGTTTCGTAAAAACATTTCTTTGGAAACTTGCAAAAGTTCTAAAAGCGCAAGCGTGTCAAATTGAGGCACTTGCCCCACAACAACCATAAGGTCATATGCGGCTTCATTTGCAACAATAAGTTTTTTATTTCTATCATATACCAATCCGCGTGCGGGGTATTTAACCACAAAACGCTGTGAATTATTCATTGCATCTAATTGATATGAAGTATCAATTACTTGGATATAAAAAAATCGCCCTATAAAAATGAGGAACACAAGTATAAAAATTGCAGCAATGGTATATTTACGGTGCGATAATTCCATTATTTTCGAAATACAAAATACTGACTAAAAATTACCAATAAAAGCGTTACTGAAATATTTACAATCATATATCCAAAGAAATACCAAAAATTTTCGAAAGAGAATGTATATAAAAAATACAAGAAAAAATGATGAAATCCTATAATAAGTGCTGCATATTTAAAATACCACACAAATCCATAATAATGCAAATACGGCTTGGTTTTAATTAAATATCCGCCTCGTGGAACAAACAATTGCAACACAAATGGGCGAATAAAAGCAGCAAAAAGCGTAGCGCCTATATGCACGCCATATGAGGTAAATGATACATCTATCAAAAAACCCACAACAAAGGCAATACAAAGAAGTGCAATTTTATTTATATCAAACGGAAGAATAAGAATACACAAAATATACATAAACGGTATGCTAAAATTGAACAAAGAAATATTATTAAATAATATAATTTGTAGTAAAATAATAGCTACTATACGAGCGAATGTTGTTTGAAAAATTTTCACCATGTTTTTTCTCCCAATTCTAAAAAATCCCGTTCATCTTTATATAAATTTTGAACTATATACACAAATTCTAAATTTTTAAAGTCGGTTGATAATGTAATTTCAATATTATAAAAATTATCGTGTTCACTTTTATATACATCAGAAACAAGCCCAATAAGTATGTTTGTTGGATATATATTAGAAAATGAATTTGTAACAATTGTATCACCAACATTCACCTCTGCATACACAGGAATTTCTGAAAGAGTGGCTTGTCTATAATTGTTTCCTTG
>JAAYPM010000059.1 GCA_012519815.1 Bacteroidales bacterium | reverse complement strand
TATATTAAGTATCAAATATACGGATATGTATGAAAAGTATAAGAAAATCAAATGTATTTTGTGCATAAATAGTGAATAGTTTTCACATATTTTATGTTTTTAAACTTATGATAAATTTGTACGTTTGAATTCTCATTTAAATTAAAAAGTATGAATCAATATCTTGTTGCATTTATTATAATATGTTATTTTGGTTTACTCATATTTATATCTCGCATCACATCAAAAAACGCTGACAATTCATCGTTTTTCAATGGAAATCGAAAAGCTCCATGGTATGTAATAGCGTTTGGAATGATAGGCTCAAGTCTTTCTGGTGTTACGTTTATTGCCCTTCCGGGCTGGGTAGGAAACAGTCATTTTTACTATTTTCAATTAGTAATTGGATATTTTATTGGATACATAATTATAGCAAATATATTATTACCACTTTATTACAAATTAAATCTTACATCTATTTACACCTATTTAGAACAGCGATTTGGAGACACATCATATAAAACTGGAGCTGTGTTTTTTTTAATTTCACGCACACTTGGGTCGGCACTACGATTGTTTATTGTTGCACGAGTATTACAAATTGCTTTTTTCGATTATTTTAATATCCCTTTTGTGTTTACAGCTATAGCAACCGTTTTGCTGATTTGGGTTTACACAAATAAAGGAGGATTAAAAACAATTATATGGACTGACACTCTGCAAACATTTTTTTTAATTGCAGCAGTCATTTTTACTATTATTACTATTGCAAAAGAAATAGATTTTGGCGGACTTTCTATGATACAAGCTATTTCAAATTCAGAATATTCTACTATAATTAATACCGATTGGAATTCGAAATTTCATTTTTTGAAACAAATTGTTTCAGGAATGCTTATTACCATTGTAATGACAGGTTTAGACCAAGATATGATGCAAAAAAATCTTTCGTGTAGAAACCTCAAAGATGCCAAAAAAAATATGTATTGGTATGCAAGTGGCTATTTGGTTGTAAATCTTGTGTTTTTAGCACTCGGAGCCTTATTATATATGTATATAAATCAAATAGGACTTGATATGTTTGCACAGTCTGATTTTGGATACAACGCCGAAACGCAATCCTATGTAAACACCGACGACCTCTACCCTTTTTTAGCTATGAATAATTTTGGAGTCGTTACCGGAATTGTATTTTTAATAGGAATTATTGCCGCTGCATTTTCCAGTGCCGATTCGGCTTTAGCTGCACTTACTACAAGTTTCACCATAGATATTATTGGTATAAAAAATAAAACCGAGCAAGAAATCAAAAAACAACGTCAAAAAAGTCATATATTATTTTCAGGCATATTAGCTATTGTGATTATAGCATTTCATATGCTCAATGACAACACGGTGATTGATGCAATTTTTACCATTGCAAGCTACACATACGGACCAATTTTAGGCATGTATGCATTTGGTTTAAGCACCACACGTGCAATAAAAGACTCGTATATGCTTCCTATTGCAATTGCTTCACCTTGTGTTTGTTTGGTTATTTCATTTGCAAGTGCACAATTATTTCATTATTCATTTGGATATGAAATTTTATTGCTCAACGGTTTACTTACCTATGCAGGAATGTTGCTTATTTCATCAAAACAAATTCAAGTAAAAATATAAATAAGAAAGAGATAGATGAAGGTTTTTTAAATTTTAATGTAAAACTGTATGATTTTTAGTAGTATAGTCTTTTTATTATATTTTCTTCCTGTATTTTTAATTACATACGGCTTCTTTTTATTTTGAATATATTCCAGACACGTATAAAACGGAAAAAGACTACAAACTACGAATACTGTTTTGCTGTATGATTTTTGTAGTGTCGTAAAAGCATTGTCGTTTTTCCAGTTCCACGAGCACCAGTAATGGCTGTCAAACGATTGTTCCAATCTATTTGACTTTTCAAATAGCGTTCAATACGCATATCTGTTTCTTCTAATTTACGATAAAACGCTAAAAACAACTGTTTCATATCTCTAATATTTATCACAAACATACAAAATGTATTCTATAAAATGCAAAAACCATCATATTTTGCATTCTGTAAAGCACAGAATATGATTTTATGTAAATTCAATTAGTACAGCACAAAAACAAAAAGAAGCCAATTGGGGCGATGCTGTTTTAGAGCAACTTTCTTTAGACTTAAAGTTGGCATTTCCAAATATCAAAGGTTTTTCTAGAAGAAATTTATACGCCATTAAACAATGGTATAACTTCTATGAAAAGCATTCGGCAATTGTGCCACAAGCTGTGGCACAAATTCCTTGGGGACACAACAGGTTGATTATTTCAAAAATAAAAAACACCGAAGAAGCCTTGTTTTATTGTAGCGCTACATTGCACAACGGATGGAGCAGAGAACAATTGGAAATTGCTATTAAAAATAATTATTTTGAAAACAAAGGTAAAGCCATTACCAATTTTACAAATGTTTTACCTGCCGAGCAATCTCAATTAGCCATTGAAACATTAAAAAATCCATATAATTTAGATTTTTTAGGTTTAGAGGATGATGCCTTAGAAAAAGAAGTGGAAGATGCGATGATGCAACATCTAACCCGATTTTTAATAGAATTGGGCAAAGGTTTTGCTTTTGTAGGCAGACAATACAGCATAGCCGTAAGCCAAAATGAATATTTTATCGATTTGCTATTTTATCATTTGCAATTAAGATGCTATGTAGCCATTGAGTTAAAATCAGGGAAGTTTAAACCCGAATATGTAGGTAAACTCAATTTTTACCTTTCTGCCATTGACAATCAAATAAAACACAAAGACGACCAACCAAGTATTGGGCTTATTCTATGTAAGCACAAAGACAAAATAGAGGCAGAATATGCCTTGCGAGATATACAAAAACCGATTGGCATTAGTGAATACCATCTTACACAAGCTTTGCCTAAACAGTTAAAAAATCAGTTGCCAACCGTAGCGGAAATTGAAGCACAATTACAAAAATCAGAGAAAAAATAATGCAAGAAGCAGCGAATACATACTTAAAATACATTGACCTAGTTCTATTAGAGAATTGGAGTGTGCAAGGCTTGCTTGACGCAAAATTTAATTACTCAAATAAGTATGAGCAAGCCAGAATTGGAGATTTTCTAATTAAGAGCAGAAACATTGTTAATATTGAAGATGATGAAGAATATAATCGTGTAACTGTCAAAATCAACAACAACGGAGTTATCCTAAGAGATACTGAAAAAGGAATAAATATTGGCACAAAGAAACAATATAGAGCAAAGGTAGGTCAGTTTATCATTTCTAAAATTGATGCAAGAAATGGAGCTTTTGGAATTATACCAGATGAACTAGACAATGCTATTGTAACAAACGATTTTCCTCTGTTTGATGTAAATACGAAAAAGATTAATCCGCAATTTTTGCTATTGATTACCACAACCAAAGTTTTCATCAAATTTGCACAAAGTTGCAGTAGTGGTACTACAAACAGACAGAGAATGGACATTGAGATGTTTTTAAATCAAAAAATCCCTCTACCAAAATTAGAAGAGCAGGAAAAAATCGTAAAAAACTATTTTTCCAAAATAGAAGAAGCTGAGAGATTAAACAAACAGGCAAGCGATTTGGAAAGTGAGATTGAGAGGTATTTTTTGGAGCAGTTGGGTTTAAAACCATTTTCATTAAAGCAAAAAGTTTACGGGTTGCAAACTGTTGATTATGCCGATTTGGACAGGTGGGATTATTTCTCTTCGGATAATTCAATCAATGTTGCATTAAAAAAATCAATTTTTCCTCTAACAACTATTGGACAGAGTTTTGATTTTGCAAAACGTACATTCAATAAATCCACTTACAAAAACCCTACATTCAAATACATTGAAATTGGAGCGATTGACCCAATTAAAGGAATTTTAGAAGCCAAAGAAATTGCAACAAATAAAGCACCAAGCCGAGCCACGCAATTTATAAAAGAGGGCGATTTGATAATCGGAACTACACGACCATACTTGAAAAAATTTGCCATTGTAAGCAAAGAATATGACAATGATGTTTGTTCATCGGGTTTTAGCGTAATTGCTTCTAACGAGAATTATCATTTGCCATTTTTATTACAATTTTTGAATTGTACTTATGGTATTGAACAACTTAAAAATAGGATGACAGGTGGACTTTATCCTGCAATTACAGAAGCTGAATTGAAAGCAATCAAAATCCCTTTTCCAAATGTTGAAAAGCAAATTGAAATAATGGAATTGATTAAAAAAAAGAAAGAAGAAATTTTAAACAACAAATCACGTATTGTTTCAATCAAACAAGAAGCCGAGTTAGAATTTGAGCAAGCAATATTTAACAACTAATGTATGTCCGAACAACAAAATATAGAGTACAAACAGAGTTGGCGAGATGAATATCTTAAATGGATTTGTAGTTTTGTAAATGCCAATAAAAATACTGTTTTTCATTGGCGATGACAGATATGTCGTGAATTTAGTGGTAAAATGTCGATTATGTCGGATAAAACAAGTGATATTTTTACAAATTAGTCAAAAAAGAATTTTTGAAATCATCAGGCACAAAAGGTAGAATGCAAAACATGTGCTATAAATAATTGTTCGCTATTTGCTAATCATCCAAAACACTTACAATGAATCTGGCAGCATAAGTACAAACGGCAATGCTTGTGAATAATCTAATTCCGCATATTCTAAGCCTAAGGTGCGATTGTTTTTATAGTATGTATTGTGTTGATTATAACATACCCCACTCCCTTTCAATTAATTAACGCCCCCCTCCCATTCATATCATAAATCGGTAAACGTAAAACTCAATGCAACTCTTGCTCCTACCAATAATGTGTTTTTGGTATCTAATTCTTTATGGAATAAAGAGAAAAAGGGCGAATCATACATGTTTTCTCCTTGTGGGTACTGTTGCCACACAACAGATGGCCCTGCTGCTATTTGGAGTTTAGAATGTATGGCATATCGAATAAAACTTGTTACTGTTGTGGTGTTTATATTATTATTAATGATAGACGAAATACTACCAATTTCTGGATTTACATACAATTTTGTTCCTATTGGAATAAGCGAACCAAAACCAAATCCCACAGCCAATGGTTTGCTGTAATTATACTGATAACTGCCTTGAAAAAATGAATACAATTGTGGAACGCCTATTTTAAAAGCTATATTGGTAGAATATAATTCGTTAACGGAAATTTCGACCCCCCTATACCCTCCTTTTTTAACGATTGAAAGAAAGCCTATAGGAATACCATTTGATACCGAATCTGCTATGTTTATAAAGCCTAATTGGCTTCCTTTAATACCTTTTGCTGCTGTATTTACAAAACCTAATTGAAATCCTTGTATATATTGTATTGCTGTGTTTACAAAGCCTAATTGCACGCCCACATTGTTTCCAACAAGGGTGTTTACAAATCCCATGTGCACCCCCAAAGATTTTCCTATGGTAGTATTTACAAATCCCATTTTACAACCTTTAAAATCTTGCAAGGTGGTATTAATAAATCCCAATGCTACTCCCGAAACATTTCCGAGTGTTGTGTTAATAAATCCTGCCTTTAAACCTGTAAAATTTTTTAGTGTGGTATTTACAAACCCTAATTGTACACTTTTGTGATTTCCTTTTGCAACATTTAAAAAACCAACTAAAGGGTAATTACATTGATTAGGAACTACATTATAAAAAAATGTATATGCAACATACTCTCGTTTTATATGTACTGTATCGCTTTGTGCGGTTACAACATTTATATAAAATAACAATAGAAAAAGTCCTGAAAATACTGTTTTAAAGTTCATAGTTTGTACGTATTCGTTTGTTCAAATCTATATAACAAATATAATGAAATATACAGTGTCAAAAAAAACATTATTTTATAAAATCACACTACAAATCCTTTAAAATTACAGTATAAAAGTAATGAGTGTTGAAAATATTATGTATTATTGATGTCTTAAATATATAATAAAAAAATAGTTGTTTTTATGACCGTAATAAAATCTATTTCGGGTATTCGTGGAACTATTGGAGGAAAAGCACACGAAAACCTTACTCCTATTGATATTGTTTCATTTGCAGCTGCATATGGAACATGGATTGCAAACAACACTCCTCAAGCTACTAAAAAACTTGTATTAGGACGAGATGCACGCATTTCGGGAAGCATGGTAAGTGCTTTGGTGGCAAATACACTTGTGGCATTAGGTTATGAGGTTATTGATTTAGGACTTGCGTCCACACCTACGGTAGAAATAGCGGTAACCGAAGAGTCCGCTGATGGTGGAATCATTATTACGGCAAGCCACAATCCAAAACAATGGAATGCACTTAAACTTTTAAATAATAAAGGCGAATTTTTGCACGATGCAGCAGGAAAAGAAATTATTGCATCTGCCGAAAAAAACAATATGTGTTTTGCTGATATTAATTCATTGGGGCATATCAAACAAAACAATACATACAATTCTATTCACATTCAAAAAATTCTTGATTTACCACTTGTTGATGTTAATGCTATACGCAATGCTAATTTTACCGTGGCTATTGACTGTGTTAATTCGGTTGGAGGCATTATTATTCCTGAATTATTACAAGCATTGGGAGTAACCTCTATTATTCCATTATTTTGTGAGCCAACGGGGCATTTTCCCCATAATCCAGAACCCCTGCCCGAACATCTTACCGAAATATCGGAAACCATAAAAAAAACAAAGGCAGATGTGGGTTTTGTGGTTGATCCTGATGTTGATAGACTTGCAATTATAAACGAAGATGGAAGTATGTTTGGTGAAGAATACACACTTGTTGCGGTGGCAGATTATGTGCTTTCTCACACTCCCGGAAATACGGTAAGTAATTTATCTTCAACTCGAGCATTGCATGATATCACTCTAAAACATGGCGGCTCATACGAGGCTGCAGCTGTGGGCGAAGTAAATGTAGTTGAAAAAATGAAGGAAACGCAGGCTGTTATTGGTGGCGAAGGAAATGGCGGTGTTATATATCCTGCATTGCATTACGGACGAGATGCATTAGTGGGTATAGCACTTTTTTTAACGCATCTTGCAAAATCTAAAAAAACATGTTCCGAATTACGTAATTCATATCCAAAATACGTTATATCAAAAAATAAAATTGAATTAACAGAAAACATTAATTTAGACACTATTCTTTCTCAAATTGCAACACAATTTTCACACGAAAATGTAAGCACGATTGACGGAGTGAAAATACATTTTTCGCACGATTGGGTTCACCTAAGAAAATCGAATACTGAGCCTATAATAAGAATTTATGCAGAAAGTTCTGATGAAAAATCATCGCAAATTTTAGCAAATAAAATAATCAACATAATAAAAGAAACTATAAGTTCTTAAGTATTAGCATCATAAAGAAAAATTAAAAAAAATATTTTTTTTCATATCATTGTATGTTTTTACATACATTTTTTATTTATTTGACAAATATTTTAAAACAAAAAAAAATTATTCATAAAAACTTGTTGGTATTATGCAAAAACCTCGTGTAATTAAAGATTTTGACAAACTTGATTCTCCTATTCAAGAACAAATTAAATTAGTGTATCCTACTGGATTTCATGAACACCTAATTTCGTACACCGATAAAGATGGCAATGAGCGCTATGCCCTTCCTTTTGAGACTGACGAAAAATATTACATGGTTCGCATGTCGGTAAGTGAAGCAAAACGAATTGTGAGTGATGATGATGATTATGATGATAATGGTATCCTTAGAGGAGCTATTCAAGAAGAATATCAAGAAAAGTATCAAGATGTTGATTATTTAAGTGATTATGATGCACTTGAAGAATTACCAGATGAAGATATTGACGACTAAAATACTATAGAAAGAATATTTTAAATACTGACATACATCAAAAGAAAACGATGGGATACAATGTCAAAATTATTTCTACGCTTCTGGAATATTACGCTTGCTGTAAAAAAAGGTAGGCGTGATACCTCCCTTTATATTTATAGAGATTATACTGATTTCAAAAATTCTTGAGAATTTATAAATCCTGTGATTGTCTGATTTACAAACAATTCCAACATTCAATATGAGAGTTCACGAAAGAACAATTGAATAGGTATTGAGAAAATTTACGATACAATTAATAACGATAAGAGTGTGCGAGCAGTATTTGCTACTATTTTGTAAAAAATTGTGCGGAAAGAGCGGGATTCGAACCCGCGGTACGATTGCTCGTACGCCAGTTTAGCAAACTGATGGTTTCAGCCACTCACCCATCTTTCCATTGTTTTTGCAAACATAAATAATTTAATTGTAATTTAAATACTTATGTTGCTACTTTTTTAAGTTTTTTCACGCTTTTTCAATGGTTGCAGACAATCCTTTTTCAACCAAGGCATTTTTTAATGATTGCAACTTCGAAAATGCACCACGCTTCACATCACATTTTCCAGTATAATGAACAATATATGCACATTGTTCTGCCTGAATATCTTGGTGTTGGCAAATTTTCATTAAACATTCGATAACAAAATCGAATGTATTAAAATCATCATTATATAACATTAAATTACAAGGCTCTTCAACATCTTCTAAAAAATCTTGTTCACTCTGAGGCGACTCCTTATGTTCTTTTGCTAGCATAATTTTCAACAAAACATATTTTGTTAATTTTGTTTCACTAATTTTTTAGTTACAATTGACCCATCAACAAATTCAACCTGTACCAAATAAAAACCATTTGCAAAATGTGAAGTTTCAATAACAGTAGTTGCTTGATTAATTTTTTCACCTACATATAACACATTTCCTATAGTATTATAAACTGTTACGCTTGCAATAATTTTATCGGCAGAAACATGAATTGCATTTATAAATGGAGATGGAAACACACGTACATTATCTTGTGTTGATAACGTTTGCACACTTGTTGGCTCTTGTGGTATTTCAGTTGATTTAATTTCTATAGGGAAACGTTTGATTGAACCATGCGACTGAACAGAAAAAAGCGTATCAAGTTCATAAACACTATTAGACTGTGAATCCCAAAATTTAATAGTTGCTGTTTCTCCAAGTGAATCAACATGAATTACCGCAGATACAAACGAAGTATCATTCACATGAAATACACTTGCGATCATTCTGCACTCCCCATCAACAAAAACGCCAACCATATCTGTAGAAGCAGCATTTGCACCATTTACAGAAACTATTCCTGTAAAAACTGATGAAGTAGGATAATTAACTCGATTCCAATTTGGTTGTGCAAATGACATTTGAACCGCTGATATAATAAGCAGCCCTATCATAAAGCTATTTTGTATTTTTGTTTTCATAGTTTTACTTTTTAAAAATTACATTTTTATATTTATAATTTTCTAAATTATTTCAAATTTATATATTTTTCATCACACTTCCAAACACCTTTTGAATTATATCAACAGCCCACTCATAAGGATTCTTTCTAATTTTTTTCTCTTCATCTCCCACTTTAGTAAACAATCCATTAAGAGCACGTTCTGTTGCAAACAGTCCTAAACTTTCTTGCTCTATCCTATTTACCGTGTATCCAGAGTTTACATACAATGCATTTGTGATAATATTACCTTCTATTTGATTTAATGAATTATTTACAGCATTTCGTAATATACTCCATGCTTGATTTGCCGAAAATCCAAGACCTAAATCTTTATGTAATTGTGCATCTATTTTTGGTGCATATAAATTTTGCAAAGCATTAAATGTAACCACTTTAAAATATCCTGTTGCGGCGGTAGAATCAAATCCATCTGATTTTAAACTATCAGCAGGATTGATGCCATGTAAAATATCCATTCCTTGCGAAAACGACAAGCCAGTAATTGCATCTACAAAAATAGGTTTTGCTTCGGCAGCAGCCTCTTCAGCCGCACGATTAATAGATAAAACCACATTTTCAAACTGTGCGTCTAAATCAAAAACAGATTGTAAAGCAGGTACTTTATTAGTAAGATTCACTATTTGCTGTCGAACCAGTTCAGCCTCATCAGGAAGAGGAATTTTTAAAAGAGCATTACCATAATATCCATTTGTGAGAGATAAGGTGCTTGTTGCTGTATCTGTGCCTATTTCGAGTGCTTTTTTAAGTCCTTGCACTACTTCAGCTGTTGATAATGCATTTAAATTTGCATCGTTTATATCAAGCGTATCGCAAGAAACAACGCTAAATAAAAAGAACAATGCATAATAAATTAGTAGTTTTTTTGTTTTCATTCAAATATTTTTTATAAAATTACAAAATGTTTTAAATCTTATCAAATTTCAAACCATTTTTATCATGACAATTCAAACAAAATATGCTGCATGTATAAAATTTTTCATGCAAACGAATCCAAACCCTCGCTCAGAACTCAATTATACCACCCCTTTTGAATTACTTGTTGCTGTTATTCTTTCTGCACAATGCACTGATAAACGTGTAAATCTAATCACTCCGGCTTTATTTGAAGCGTTTCCTACTCCTGAAAAAATGGCAGAAGCAGAGCCGTATGAATTATTTGAATACATTAAATCTTGTTCGTATCCAAACAATAAAGCTATTCATTTACAAGGCATGGCGCAAAAATTAGTAAGCAATTTCAAGAGTACTGTTCCCGAAAATATAGATGATTTACAATCTCTTCCGGGAGTGGGACGAAAAACAGCAAATGTAATAGCATCAGTTATATTTAACGCCCCTACTATTGCTGTAGATACGCATGTTTTTCGCGTTGCTGCTCGTATAGGATTAGTTGAAAATACAAAAACACCTTTAGACACCGAAAAACAACTTATGTACTATACACCCACCGAATATATTCCACAAATGCATCATTGGTTGATTTTACATGGTAGATATATATGTGTGGCACGAAAACCAAAATGCGAGGAATGTGGAATTAAAGAAGTGTGTGATTTTTATAAAAGTACTATATAATTCAAAAAATCACCCCCAACGTTCAACAATATAATCTAATAAAGCCACAGTTTCATCATATTTGGAACACGTAAGCAGTTTTATACGCGTATCGCGAAAATTTTCGAGTCCTTTAAATGCTTTTGCAAACTGCCTGCGCATATGAATAACGCCACGTGGTAATCCTTTAATTCCCACTGATTTATCCATATACTCTTTAAGTTCTGCCACTTGCTCCTCAAGCGTAAATGGAGGCAATAATTTTCCTGTTTGCAAGTAATGAATAATATCGCGAAAAATCCATGGTTGTCCAATACTTGCTCGTCCCACCATAATTGCATCAACACCAAAATCATTAAACATTTTTTTTGCCTTTTGCGGGCTATCCACATCACCATTTCCAATAATAGGAATGTGCATACGCGGATTATGTTTTATTTCTCCTATCAAGCTCCAATCCGCTTCGCCGGTGTACATTTGAGCACGCGTTCTGCCATGTATCGTTAAAGCCGTAACACCCACATCTTGAAGCTGTTCTGCCACATGCACTATAGGTTTATTAGAATCGTCCCACCCTAAACGAGTTTTTACCGTAACGGGAATTGAAACCGCTTTTACAACAGCCTCAGCAATACGTATCATTTTAGGTATATCTTGCAATAAGCCCGCTCCTGCTCCTTTTCCTGCTATTTTACGCACAGGGCAGCCAAAATTAATATCAATAATATCGGGTTTAGATTGTTCTACAATACGTGCAGCTTCTGCCATTGTATGGGGGTCTTTACCATAAATTTGCACTGCAAACGGACGTTCATACTCGTAGGTTGTAAGTTTATACATTGTTTTTTCAACAAGACGAACAATTGCATCACTCGACGCAAATTCAGAGTATAATAAATCGGCTCCATGTTTTTTGCACATATAACGAAATGATGGCTCACTCACATCTTCCATAGGAGCTGCAAACACAGGATAAGGACCAAATTCTAAATCTCCTATTTTCATTGTAATTATTTCTCAATTAAACGAATACCATTTTTTAAAATAGCTATTTTTCGTTGTTTATACAACATTCCAATTGTCATTTTAAAATTCTTTTTACTCATAGCAAACTCTTGCTGAATTTGTTCTGGAGTACTTTTATCATTATATGGTAAAAAGCCATCATTACCAATAAGTTTCTGTAAAACAAACGATTGCATGTCTGTCATTTTAGAAAATCCTATTTTTTGAAGCGTCAAATCAATTTTTCCATCTTCACGCACTTTTTTAATAAAGGCAGTTGTTGCATCACCGGGAGCAATTGGTTCAAAAATTTCATTTTGATATATCAGTCCCCAAAATGAATCTTCAACAATTACTTTAAAGCCTAAATCTGTTTTTGAATGAACAAGAATATCTACCTCTTGGTCAACCTTATAGGGAGGAAAATAATCAGGAAAATACGATTCTATTTTTGTTGAGGCTGCAATGCGTTGTGTTTTTTCATCAACATACACACGAACACAATACGATTTTCCCTCTTGCATTTTGACCATTTGCTCACGAAATGGCACAAACAAATCTTTAGAAAGTCCCCAATCAAGAAAAGCACCATGTCTATTTACTTGTACAACGTTTAAAAACGCACATTCCCCCACCATTACATAGGGTTTTTCGGTAGTTGCAATAATTCTATCTTCAGAGTCAAAATATATAAACACCTCAATTTCATCGCCTTCGGCAAGTTCTGTCACAATATATCGTTTTGGCAATAAAATTTCGCCATACGGTCCACCGTCAAGATATGCTCCAAAATCTACAATTTTAACGACTGTAAGTTGCTGCGTAATTCCAATTTCAATCATATTTTTTTTACAAATGTATAAAAAACTTTACATGCACTCCTTGTAATTTACAAATCTTAGCGTTGATACTCTATAACTTTCATATTTTGAGGAGTATTATTCTCAATATCGAATGTTATCATGGTGCGTGCCGCATGAAATCCATGAATTCCTATTGCACCGGGATTAATGAACAATGCCGAATGAGTTTCATCATACATCACTTTTAAAATATGAGAATGTCCACATACAATTATTTGCGGACTGTGAGTCTGAATATAGTGCTTAAAATCAGCATTATACTTTCCGGGATATCCTCCAATATGTGTTATACAAACTGGTATATTTTGCACTTTAAAAAAAAGGTTTTTACTTGTTTCTTGTCGTACATCAGCAGCATCAATATTTCCGTACACCGCACGTACTTTTGTGATTTTCTGTAATTTATAAAGCACATCAATAGAACCAATATCCCCTGCATGCCATATTTCATCAGCTGTTTGAGCATGTTTCAATAGAGCATCATCTATATAGCCATGTGTATCGGAAACCACTAAAATTTTCATTACAGGCACATGTAATTATTTTAATTTCAGCAAAAATGCAGAAAAATTACAACTTACAAATTCGCTATACGTTCTAAGCCCTTTTTTAAAAACGCAACAAACTGTTCGCTATATTGAGCTTCATTATATGCAATAGGCTCAACAAGACGATTGCCGTTTCCATCGAGTATTACATAATACGGTTGCGAAAGTGTATGGTAATTTGTCATCATAAAATAACTCCAATGTTGCCCAATTGTTTTAATTGCATACTCTCTTCCTTCGTAATGTTCAACGCGTTGTTCTGATTTTGGCAAAGAAATACGCGAATCAACATATAATGAAATAACCACATATTCATTTTGCAAAAGAGATAATACTTCGGGCTTTGACCACACATTCATTTCAATTTTCCTACAATTTTCACAGCCTTTTCCAGTAAAATCGAGTAATACAGGTTTTCCTTGCTTTTTAGCATATGCCAAGCCTTGTTCGTAATCAAAAAAGCAATTCAAATTAAAAGGACAATCAAAATGTTCCGCATATTTTTTAGTGTCTTTATTTTCAATTGTTTGCACAGGTTGCACATGCGAGGTATTTAACAACGGTGTGTATAAATCAAATTTTTGCGTGGTTAAGGGCGGTAAATATCCACTCAAAGAACTTAAAGGAGCGCCAAACAATCCTGGCACTAAATACAAGGCAAATGCAAACGATGCAAGTGCAAGGAGAAATCGAGAGGTAGATACTGTTTTAACTTCACTGTCATGTGTAAATCTAATTTTTCCTAATATATATAATCCAAGTAATACCATTAATACTATCCAAATAGCCAAGAATACATCGCGAGGTAAAATGCCCCAACCTGCTACTAAATCAGCTTTTGATAAAAATTTAAGAGCAAGTCCTAATTCAATAAATCCTAACACTACTTTTACCGAATTAAGCCAACCGCCTGATTTTGGGAGTGATTGCAACAAAGAAGGAAATAATGCTAATACGGTAAACGGCAATGCTAAGGCTATAGAAAAACCTAACATTCCCACAAATGGACCTAATAAAGAGCCAGTTACTACCGATTCAACTAACAGAGTTCCAATAATCATTGCTGTACACGAAAACGACACAAGCACAAGCGTAAAAGCCATAAAAAACACACTTACCAATCCACTGGTGGTGTCTGTTTTTTTATCCATATAATTAACCCAACTTGCAGGTAGAGTTAATTCAAACGCACCAAAAAACGATATTGCAAACAATAAAAATATTGCAAAGAAAATAATATTAAACACAATACTGGTTGATAGTTCGTTGAGTGCAGGAGCACCATAAATACCCGTAATTAACAATCCGAGCGTTATATAAATCACAATTATAGAAAATCCAAAAATAAGAGCATCGCGAACACCAACAGATCGTGATTTTTTCATAAATAAACTCACCGTCATTGGAACCATAGGAAATACACAAGGAGTAAGAAATGCAAGTAATCCGCCTATAAAACCAGCAATAAAAATCCACCAAATAGTCATGTTTTTTGTGCTTTCCTTATGTTGATGCATCGCATTTTCTTGAATAACAGATTGTTCTAAATCTGCCATATCATTTTGAATATCATCTATTTGCAGAGCCTCAGAAACCGTATCAACTTGTTCAATTGTTTTTGATATTGGAGTTTTTGGTGTCGAAGGATTAGTAGCTGGAATAGTAATTGAAAAATCGCGTGGAAAAGGATTTATACACATTCCATCATCCATGCATAATTGATATGAATAAGAACCAGAAATAACGATTTCTTTATTTTCTGGAATCGTAAATCGTTGTTTCCAAACAGCTTTGCCACCAAAATCACGTATTTGAATATTAAACACATCGTCAAAATATTCACGTGGAGGAGTAACAGCAATAATATTTCCTTTAGCTGAAACACCTGAAACTGGGTTAAAAACCACTTCCGCAGGTATTGGTCCTCCTGGTGCCTGATCAAAACTGTACATATGAAATGAATCAGGCACTTGAATGTTCATAATCAACTCTATTTCAGTGTTTGAAATAAGATTATATTTAAAATCCCATTCTGCTTCTTGAGCATTTAAAACATGAAACAATAAAAACATCAGAATTAAAGATGATAGTTTTCTCATAATGCTTATTTTTACGATTATTTTATTGAGACAGCAAATGTGTGCAAAAACATACAATTATTCAACACAAATATCGCATTTTATCATTTAATATAATATATCAATGAAGGAAAAAAAGATATCATACAAAGATTCAATACAAGAAATAGAAGAAATTTTAGCAAAAATTGAAGCAAAAGAAATTGATTTAGACCAACTTACCGAACATATAAAACGTGCAGTTGAACTTTTAGCACTATGCAAACATAAATTAACCACCTCAGAAAAGGAAGTGTATGAATTATTAAAAAATATAGAAGAAAAATAAATACTATGAAACATAAAGTATATAAAATCAGCATCATTATTTTGTGTATATGTAATAGTTTTTTATTACATGCACAAACTAACATAGACACAAACATTGAAGATATTTCTGTTAATAATTTAAGTGAGAATCCACAGGCAATGCAGTATTTTATGAAAGCTGAGAATTTTTTCACAAAAAACTCATATAAAAAAGCTGCAAAATTTTACAAAAGAGCGTATGACTCTGACACCAATTTTGTTATTGCACTCGATAATTTAGCATTATCGTATCGCCGTTTATACAAAATGGATAGTGCTGTGGTGTATTATAATAAATCTCTCGAAAAAAACGAGCAAAACAAAACGGTACTTAACAATTTAGGGTTAGTATACACATACATAGAGCAATATGATAATGCTATTGCAATCTACAATACGCTTTTTAAATATTATCCAAACGACCCACAAGGAAATTATAATATGGCACTTACCTATTATTATGCACAAAATTATGAGCAAGCTATTGTGTATGGTAAAGCAGCTTTTGATGGATGGAAACATAATGATAAAACAAATGCACTTGAAGCTGTGTATCTTGTATGCAAAATTTATGTTGAATCTGATGATATTGATGGTGCAAAACTTTTTTATCGAGAAGCTGCAAAACAAGGAATGCGAAATGCAAAAGCACTAAGAGACTTTGGTTTATAACCATAAAAATTAATGTAATAATATGTAAATCAAGCAAATCTCTTATAAGAAAATAAATATTATGAACACTGTTTCGCTTTTAGAAAAAACACAACAAACGATAGAAACACATGATTTGTGTAGTAAAATACATGACAGCATTATTGTAGGTGTAAGTGGCGGTGTTGATTCTATTGTGTTAACTTTACTTTTACAATCACTTGGGTATTCTATTGCAATAGCACATTGTAATTTTAATTTACGTGACGCAGAATCTGATGAAGATGAGATGTTTGTTCGTGATTTTGCTAAAAAACATCAAATACCACTTTTTGTACAGCATTTTAATACTGTTGAATATGCACAACAAAATGGTATTTCAATAGAAATGGCTGCACGCGATTTACGATATTCATGGTTTCACGAATTGTGTGATTCTGAATCATGTACAAAAATTGCTATTGCACACAATCAAAATGATACTATAGAAACATTTTTTATACATCTTTTTCGTACTACAGGCTTAAAAGGATTATGTGGAATACCTATTAAAAATCAACGAGTTATTCGTCCTCTTTTAGAAATTTCGCGACAAGAAATTGAAGCATACGCCCAAAAACATGCAATTGCATATAGACACGATTCCACAAACAGTCAAAATATTTATATTCGCAATAGAATTCGCAATCAACTGCTTCCACTATGTGCAGATATTCAGGAAAATAGCATTCGCGGCATATACTCCAGCATGCAAATTATTCAAGATTCATATGCTCTTTACAAAACTGCCGTTGACAAACAAATTAAAGAAATTACATCAATTCAAAACGACACACTTATAATTGAAAAAAAAGAATTACTTGCACATAAAAATGCAAAAACTTTATTGTTTGAAATTATGCACCCCTATGGGTTTCATGCTGATGTAATTATGCAGTTATTTGAAGCCCTTTCAAAACAATCGGGAAAACAATTTAAAAGTAAACAGTATAGTGCAATAATAGATAGAGATTTTATTTTTGTTGAAGAACGAAAAACAGCTGAAATAATTAAAATAGAAATTCCTGATTTTAGTACAAATTATACATGCACCACCCCTTTTGGCACATTACAATTTGAAGTTTTGGAACATTATGATATGTCAGATCAATCAGATTATATAGTGTTTTTTGATAAAGATGAATTGCAATTTCCACTTTATGTACGTACATGGCGAGAAGGCGATAATTTTATTCCATTTGGCATGAATGGACGAAAAAAAGTAAGCGATTTGTTAATTGATAAAAAAACACCAATTCATAAGAAAAACGCTGTTCTTGTAGTAGAGTCAAATGATTCTATTATATGGGTTGTAGGGCATCGCCGCTCTCATGATGCCAAGATTGCGAATAGTACAAAACATATTGTCAGAGTACGCTATTCGCCTCAATAAAAACACCACGTATATTACAAATTAATTAAAATGTTAATTCACTGCCCTCTGTGTAAATCTCACTCAAAAAAAGATATAATTCCCGCTATATACAACCGCACATTATACCATTGTACACAATGCGATTTAGTTTTTGCACACCCCAAAGATTTGCTTTCAGCACAAGAAGAAAAAGCTCGATATAACAATCATGAAAACAACATAGAAAATGCTGGATATGTTGCATTTTTAACACAAGCAATTACGCAAGCTACTCCTTATTTACAAACAAAAAAACAAGGCTTAGATTTTGGTTGTGGTCCTGGACCAACCCTTAATCTTTTATTAAAGCAACAAGGATATTCATGCGACATTTACGATCCATTTTTTTTCTCCACATTACCCAATAAAAAATACGATTTTATATTTGCCACCGAATGTTTTGAACATTTTCACAATCCCCACAAAGAAATTGTTACCATATACAATCATCTTGCACCCAAAGGCGTTGTCATAATCATGACCGAACTTTGGGAACACACACAACAATTTAGCACATGGTATTATGCAGCAGACCCCACACACGTAGCATTTTTTAACGCCACCACATTTACATATATATGTACAACATTTGGTTTTACACAACTACCAAGTAGTAATGCACGAATAGTAATTCTTGAAAAAATAAAAAAACCTACTTAGCCTCCCAGTAACAACGTTTTGGAGAAACAATAGCCTGTTTATTTTTTAATGCTTTCATAGCCTTATCAACCTCTTTAGAAGAAAGTCCTGTAATTCCTGCAATTTCACCAGCCTTAAGTGGTTTCCCTGCATTTTTCATAGCATCTAATACTTTTTGGTCCATCTTTACAAATTAAAAAATTAACACTATTAAACTGAAAATTATCTATATTATTTTAAAAATAAAAAACAACAAATTATAATTGCAGATTCAAAACAAACAATAATTACCTACTGTTTGTTAAAATATCCACCCCATAGAAAAACCAAGATTTGGTGAAACATACATTGTTTTAGCAAGCATACCAACATCAACTCCTAATTGATATTCAAACGTAAATCCACCACTTACAGGATGTTTTCCAATTATTGAAACACCCCCCATATGACTTGTTACATTCTCTAAATCATACAGAGAGTTTCCGGTTCTAGGATCTTTTTCATCAAGTACGTTTTTCTGCACATAATCCCAATACTTATAGGAAACTGCAAAAGCTACATGCATCCAACAATTCATAGTAGAATTAAATGTATAAAATCGCGGCTCCACTATTAAGTATCGTGCATTTTTATCTACAAGAATATGTTCTTGAGTTAAAATACGATATCCAAGAATAGTACCCCCTCCTACCTTTATAGAGGCACGTTTTGTGAACGTAAATTCATAATTAAGATTTGCTGTTCCAACAATAAATTGCAGAGCATTTATCGAAATAAAATGTCTATGTTCAGATAAACATTTTAAATACACAGAATCTGCAGCATGGTCAAACTCAGATAGTGGATGTTCTTGAGCATACATTGCACTCGTAACAAACAATAAGAGTATAAAAACTAATTTCTTCATTATTCACATAATTTTGTGATTAAAACGTGTCAAATATAGATAAAAAATTATATTATTTTTTGTTTCTCAACAAGGAGTTATCAACCAATGTGAATAAGATTTTACACTATATGATAAAATAACTGTTTAAACATTATAAATAACGAATGTGTGCTTTTTTTATCATATCACATAGTTATTCATGTACAGCCCATAATTCAACACAAACTATACATAAATATTGTACATACATTCATTGTTGAAAAAAATAAGAAGAAGGATTAATTTTCAAGTACTTGAACAATACCATTTGGTTTACATTCTCCGTTTGATTGTGGTATACCTTGCCATTCTACTCCATCAGTAAACACGGCAGAAATTCTCCAATAGTATCTTCCTTGCGAAATAGGTTCCCCTTTGTGCGTACCATTCCATGCTTCTGCAGGTTTACCATTTTCAAGCATAGTTGATTCCCAAATTTTATTATTATTTGCATTAAAAATCTCAACTTTATACTTCTCTAAAGGGGTATTTGTGAGAGGAATAAATCCATGATGAGAAAAGTTGTTTTTATCAAATGAAATAATACGTGGTACTTGAATAAGATATTTATTAAATGGCACATCTTTTTGAAGCATATTAGAACACTTATGTCTATCTGTAACGGTAAGCGTTACCACCGAACCTCCAATATTGCTACTCATATGCTCCACATTTTTTTTATTATATTCTACACCTTCAATATTCCATAAAAACGTCATGCCGCGTTGTGTAGGTCCAACATATGCAAATTGGAAGTTTCCATCACCTAAAGGTGCAAATGAAAAATCGACTGTTGGTTTTGGTAATATAGAAACAATAAAATCTCCTTGAGACTTACAACCAGTTTTATTATCAATTCTTATTATTGAAAGTGTGTCTTTTCCGCTTTTAATCCAATCAATATTCACATATTTATTACCCGTCATTTCAATCTTATTGTGTTTTGCGAGCCAAATATATCGAAGGTCTTTATTTACTGGTTCATCAATTTGGTATAACATATTTTTTTCACCTTCACACACAATAGCATTTCCTTTTACTATTGGAATTTTAGCTTCTTCCACTGTTACAGGATATTCAAGATAAGCTGTAGCATTTTCGTGCGATATTTTTGCTTGTATAGTATGCGTTCCTGCCTTAGACCAATTAACAATAATTTTGTTTCCACGCACATTTTGAGTTGCAAAAACTTTTTTGTCAATTTCCCATGTTATATTATATTCAGATGGTACACCTTTAAGCGTATATTCAGCATCTAAATTTGCACACACTAATGGATTACCTTCAAAATACGCATGCATAAGTTGCAATTTGCTTGCTTCTACCGTGTTTTTCTTGTCGGTTATAACTACAGGACGCATTATTTCTGTTTTCAAACACACCGGAGATTCTATCAAGTCAGTTTTATTTGAAATTATTTCGGCAGAATACCCATCAGATTCAATAGCAAACAATGCATCTGGTGCTTCTAATAAAATAGCAGGTGAATAATGTATTTCTTGTATGGTATGTTCTATATATTGAATTGGAGCATGTGTTTTATCAGATAGCAAAGAATATCCTATAACACCGCCAACAACAGCAGAAAGTGCTGCATAATATACATTAAAGCTTTGAACTTTAAACTGTAAAAAACCTGTTAAAAATAAAGAGCGAGAAATTTTTTTCCAAACACTATTTGAAGGAATTATTTTTGCGTTTTTAAAAGATTCTGCGTAAAGTACATCAACATTTGAATCATTCAAAGATCCCTCTATAGCTCCCCATAAATCAGAAGGAGGCTTAATTTCTGTAGAGCCGAATGCGTTTCGGAACAAATCTTCTATATGTGTATCCTTCATTTTCATGTAACTCTTTTTTCTTCTTGTATTTCTAACAATCGTTCTTGAATAATTTTTCGTGCTCTATAAAATTGAGACTTTGATGTTGCCTCATCAATACCCAACATTTGAGCTATTTCTTTATGCTTATATCCTTCTATTGCATATAAATTAAACACCATTCTATATCCTTCTGCAATACCTTGTATAATTTTCAATAATTCTTCTTGTGTAAATTCAGCCTCTTCACCAGTAAACAACTCCATGTCCACTTCTCTAACTTCTTCTATTTCTTTCTGATAATAATGTTTAACATTTTTTTTATAATGTGTTAATGCCGTATTTATTATTATTCTCCTCATCCACGCTTCTATTGAATGTTCACGTGAAAACTGATGAATGTGAGTAAATATTTTTAAAAATCCCTCTTGCAAAATATCATCAGCCTCTGCTTTATCATGTACGTATCGCAAACAAAGTGCATAAAATTTTGCTGCATACTT
>JAAYPM010000058.1 GCA_012519815.1 Bacteroidales bacterium | reverse complement strand
GTTGTCCCGTAAGGACAATAACCCCCACTATTTTGCACAAACCGAACCCCCTATAAAAACCGCATTTTGATTAGTAAATACAACGCATACGCACATTTTTGTTGAGGTTGGAAAAATTGCATGAAATTGTATAAAATTGCATACGGTTTGAAAATGGTTTGAAAATGGTTTGAAAACCTATTTTTTTACTATATCTTTGTTTTAACTCAAATTTTAAATGACATGGCAACTATTAGTTTTCAATTAATCGGCAACACCAATTATAAAAGTATTTACATTACGCTCTCTATGGGACGCAATGAAACATACAAAAAAAATACAGGTTACAAAATAAAAGCAGAAGACTGGAGCAAAGACAAAAACCGTCCAAAACAAACACTTTCAGAATTAAAGAACTTAAAAACAGGGTTGGACAATTTGCAAACGTCCATATACAAGAACCTCAACAATGCAATTGATAAAAACGAAACTATAAACGGGGATTGGTTGCAAAGCCAATTGAATAAAATCCAAAATAAAACCAATAAAACCGAAATAAACGAAAACTTATTTTTAAACTACTTTCAAATATACATTGACAAATTACCGAACAAAGTTACAAAAGGGTATAGGGGTGTATCTGCAAACACAATATCCAAACTAAATTCAGTAAAAAATTTAATTACAGAATACGAAACTACGCAAAAAAAGAAACTGTTTATAAAGGATATAGAACATACATTTCAAACGGAATTTGTAGACTATTTAGCATACAAAAAAAACTATTCCACTAATTATATTGGCAGTATTATAAAAGTGGTTAAAACTGTTTGTCTCGATGCAAAAATTAATGGTATTGAAGTAAATCCATTTTTAGACCGTATAAAGAGTTTTAAAGAAAGTATTGAAATAATTACACTTTCATTCCATGAATTAGAAAAAATCAATAACACACACTTTAATAATGATTATTTAAGTAATGCACGGGACTGGTTTATTATTGGTTGTTATATCGGACAACGTGTTTCTGATTTATTGAAGCTTACACATGAAAATATTATTTGTAGAAGTGGCAAAGAACTAATTGAACTCACACAAAGCAAAACAAAAAAAAGAATTGTTATACCAATACACCCAATTGTAAAAGATATATTAAATAAAAGGAACGGTAATTTCCCACGCAAAATTTCAGACCAAAAATTTAATAAATACATAAAAGAGGTTGCGAAACTTTCGGGGATTACGGAAATAATAGAGGGCAAAATAAACAACCCCGAAACGAACCGCAAAGAAAAAGGGAAATTTGAAAAATGGCAACTGATTACCTCGCACACTTGCAGACGTTCATTTGCAACAAACTACTATGGGGATATACCTACGCCCTTACTCATAAGTATTACAGGACACAGTACCGAAAACCAATTTTTGGAATATATACGCAAATCCGAAACAGATAACGCCCTACAAATTGCAGAATATTGGACACAAGGAATTTTGAAAGCACAAAAGAAACCCGTTTTAACTGTAATTAAAAAAGCAAATTAGTATGGATTATTCAAAAATGCCCTTATGAGATTTTATTATCTAATAACAAAAAAGCAAATAATAAAAAAATTCTTGTGCATGACTCTAAAACAATGTTAAATGAAACACATTTTGCAAAAGGTTATAGTTTACATTATGCAATGAATTTATTAAAACGAAAACTTAATGAATACGAACAACCAACACCGCCATATTTAACAGAAAATACAACAAACGAACAACAGATTAAAAAATCAAAAATGAATATTGGCAATAACAAATCAAAAACCTTTATACCAATGTATTTAAAGGCAACAAATAACATTTTGCAGTCTTTTGGCTTTAATGTTGAGCCACAAACAGAAGACATAAGTATTATAACTAAAACAAATGAATTTTTACAGGCATTAAGAGAAATATATTTATCTGAAAATAAAGAAAAGGATAATTTTATAAAAATGATTTTCGATGTTGTTTCAGATGCACACCACCAAATAAACCAAGATAATTTTAAAAACGGGTACACCGATGTTTGGCGAAACATTACATATTCTTTAGATACTGCATATAATTATATAAGTGAATTACATTTTAAAGAAACAAATAAATATTTCCCTTTTGATATTTCAGAAAACGAATATAAAAGCATCAATTTTGATAAAATGAACTCCCAACTATCATTATTTCCAATACATGAATTTGAAACCTTAATAAACAAATATCCAAATTTAAAACTCAATAAAAATTTTACTGAACATTACAATATTATTAAAGACCAAAACGAACAACAAAACAAACTAATTCAAGTATATGCAGAACAAACAGTAAAACTATATGAGTATTTTATAATTCTTTTTGATATGGCATATACAAATAGTTTGAACCAAAAAAGATTTTTAACAAATGAAATAAAAAGCATTGAGTCAATTCTAAATTTGGGTACGTGTGAAATTAAACCATTATACAAAAATTATGATTTAATAAATATTGATTATTGCGAAATTCAAGAATGTTATAATACTATATTATTGACAGGACGGGAAATTGAAAAACTTTTATTGTATTGTGGTAATAATGATTTAAAAGCATTAGATATTTTGGAAATAACAAAATGTTTATCAATGTATTATGATTTTCTCACAAGTAATTTGCAAACAGAAACACCGCCAACCATAGCAGAAAACAAACAAACAATAATGGAGCAAGAACATGACACATACGAAATAGATTTCGAAACAATAGCAGACAAAATACTGTCTTTATATGAATTGGGGGTTATAGATAAATTACAAGAACATCATTCTTTTTTAACATCAATGCATAAACTTGCTGAATACCTTGCTCCTATTACTGGTATTGGAAAAAAAAGTATTTACCCCGTTTTAAATGCATTATTGCAAGAAAAACGAGATAGTAAAAATTACCCTAAAACAGATAAAAGACTAAAAAAAATTCATGATAAATTGATAAATTTCGGAATAAACAGAGAAAAATTAAAAAGCACAACGCCAATAGATACAACCGATTAAAACAACATACTATCTTTTTAGGGAACACTAATTTTTACCTAAAAAATCCCTAATACATGTTTGCATTAAATAACATTTAAAAAAAAGTTAAAATGCAAACAAGTACACTAATTCAAACAACACCCGAACAACTCACGGGGGTAATTTTATCGGAAATAGATAAAAAACTAAATGAGTTAAAAAAAGATTTCCAACCAAAAGAACCAACGGAGTATTTAACACGAAACGAAACCGCAAAACTGTTAAGTATAAACCTCTCAACTTTACATTTTTGGACAAAAAAAGGGAAATTAAAGGCATACGGTATTGGAAGCCGTGTTTACTACAAACGCCACGAAATAGAGAGTACTCTCATTCGTTTAAATCAATAAACATGACTGGCAATGTATCATTTGTTCGCCATTTGTACGAGGTACAAAGGGAACTAAAAACATATACAGTCTTCGAGCTCAAAGAATCACACGCAGCGAAACAACCAACACCGCCAATTTTAACGGATATAATAAGAGTTGAGGTATTTCGGGGGTTTTCTTATGGCAAAGGGTTTTTACACTATTTACGAATACGAAACGCAAACGCATGGAGCAAATGCGAATTGGTTACAGGACTTTTTAAAACAGAATCGGAACAACTGTTTCACGGGAATAGAATACACAGGGGACAAAAACACCTTATAATTTTTTGGTACTCATTAGACAAAACAAAACTATGTATTGACTATTTCCCGAACTACAACCCAAATAAATGCGATTTAACGGCATTACTTACTAAATACATAGAAGTTATTGAAAAAACAGGGGGACGTGTTAAACGTCCCCCCATTACTCAAATTTTATGATACTGGCAAGTATCACAAACACAAATATACAATGAAAAAAGAAAAATACTTTCAATTTCCTTTATTTCTTATGAGAGATTTATTGGAAGACAAAGAACAAGCATTGAATAATATTTTATGCTATGGTGCATATTCATTTTCTCAAAAATTATATTCAGATGTAAATGCAGCAGCGAAACAATTAATGTATGAGTATTATAGGGGCGATTTGTCGAATGATTTACGCAATATGGTAACGAAGTACATAAATGATGAGAAAATTGAAATAGATGAGTGTTATTATGGTTTTTCAGATACGGTATTTAATCCCGAAGTTGAGATTTCGCAATTACTTGAAATATGGAAAACTGATACTGGATTTATGAATAAAGCATTAGAATTTTACAAAATGAAACTTATATTCAATTTTATAGGAATAACAGGCAATTATAAATTTGTGTATGATGCTGGAGCGAAAATACATAAATCAATTAATCCCAAAGAACCAATGCCAATGATTAATAAAGATACATTGTTTGAATATCGAGATAATGACAAAACAGAATTTGAACTTATGCAACTTGCAGTTTATATTGGTATTCGTTCAATAATTGGCAAAAAATCATACTGTAAGACTAATAAAAAAATGATATTATGCCGTGCGTTTGGTTATTCAAGTAATAAGTATTTGCCCGAAGTGATGCCCGATTTATACTATAAATATTCAAATAGGTATCACATAGACAAAGTTTTAAAAAGTCTTGAATTTAACACATGGAATTTGCATTTTTATTCAAGTCAGATGAGAGGGATGTATGTAGGTATTAAAAATAAAATTTCACTTGAAACTTTGGTGCTAAATGCAGAAACCAACAAGCAGAAAAATAAAATTCAACAACTCAAACGAGAAAAGGAAATAGCAAGGCGAAAAGCATTACAACACCTTAATAAAGAACCTCATCTTAATAAAGAATACAATATGAATTAAAAATGAATAGAATAAAAAAAAGACTGCAGAACTACAACAATTATACAACAATACAACTGCAGAAGTACAACACCTTAAATAAAGTATTTAATAAAGGTATTTAATAAAGGTAATTAATTAAAGTATTAATAAGAATACATCAAAAATTTTCTACGAAAAATTTATTAATGTTTCTCTATCTAAAATTTATAATCATGAAAAATGAAATTTTAACAAAGAATTTAAGAACTCATAGGGGGGTAATATTTGACCGCAAATGTAATACTGAAAAAAACCATAGGGGGGTAATATTTGACCCTTTATATATACTGTCAATTCGTACCCCCCACCCCGAACCAAACAAACATATTTGCAGAATCACGGGAATAGATATTTCCATGCAAAGAAAGAATAGTTTTTTACTCTCAATTTCGGGGTTAAATTACTACTATGAGAATGACAAAAAGACCTTTGAACTAATCAAACAAAAATTTTTAACTAACTACTGGAGCAACACCGACTTTAAAACTCAAATACATGAGATATACCACAATATAAGAAACAGATACAACAACTTAAAGATTAAACAAAAACGGTTGTATTCAGATAATCAAATGCAGTTATTCACATAAAATTTATAATCATGGGAAAACAGATTTTAACAAAGAATTTAAGAACTGAATTAAAAGAGACGGTACAAAACGAAATAAAGCAGATACCCGAACTACTCAAAGAATTAGACACAAAAGAACGGTTAAATGTTTTATGTAAATTGTTGCCGTATGTGTTGCCACGTGTTGAAAGTGTAAATTTCAGTTTAGGCGAACCAACAGACTGGAGTTTGTAAATTGATAGTATTTAATACAAAATTCCCTAATTATTTAGGTTAAAATTTGAAAACATGGGAAAATATGCAACGAATCCAATACTATTTGATGAGGTACTGAATATATCCACATCATTTTTAAAGAAACACGGGTATTTCAAACAAAACGAAACAAAAACGGGTGTAATAACATGGAGCAGAAACGGGAGCAAATACGCATCAATATCAATAAAAGCAGATACAACTGGAACAACGCATTTTATAGAACTTGACTATAAAAACAATGGTGTACCGATTAATTACCGTATTTGCATTGAATATGTACCCTCAAATTTAGGCATTGGAAACGTACCCTATTTCATTTGCCCGAACACAAATAAATTATGCAGGAAATTATACAAGATTGGCGATTACTTTTTACACCGTACCGCCTTTAAATATTGTATGTATGAGCGACAAACATACAGCAAAAACACAAGATTTTACATTAAAAATTTCGGTTGCGATTTTGAGGTAGAACGGTATTACGAACAAATATACTCAAAACACTTTCGGACACACTACAACGGCAAGGAAACAAAAAGATATAAGAAACTGAAAGCGAAAATTAAAGAGTTGGAAAATATATCTGATGAGTTTTTTTACAAAAAAATGTAATTAGTTGAAAAAAGAAAGGGCAACCACTGTAAAGACAGCCAAAGAGACTTTACATAACGCAACGGTTAGTATAAGCGTAGTTGCTGACGATAGGAAGCAATTATCGCTTATACATTGTTGCCTGCCGTTTATTCTTTTATATATTTCTCGAAAGGTTTAACAAATCGAACAATCATATCTTCCGCTCTTTGT
>JAAYPM010000057.1 GCA_012519815.1 Bacteroidales bacterium | reverse complement strand
TTGTATATAATTCATTACGAGGCATGGAAAGTGCTATGGGAATGCATACAAAATCTCTTTTTTGTTGTGTGTTCTTTCGGACTGATGTATATGGTTTCCCGGTTTGAAAACATACTTCAATGGCACGCATAAGGCGTGCTGGGTTTTTTAAATCAACAATGGCGTAATAGTCTGGGTCAAGTTTTTTGAGTGTGGTGCGTAAACTTGCAATTCCCTCATTTTGATGTTGTTCAATTACTTTTTGTCGTATTTCTGGTTCAATGTCGGGAATGTTGTCTATTCCTTTACAAACGGCGTCAATATACATTCCTGAGCCGCCGCACATAATAACTATGTTGTTTTTTTTAAATAAAGAGGGAATATATTGTATTACATCATTTTGAAATGAATATGCATTGTAGGTGTCTTGTATTGATAAATGTCCTACAAAATGATGTGGCACTTGCTTTTGTTCGTAGGGAGTAGGGGCGGCTGTGCCAATTGGTATTTCTTTGTAAAATTGACGGGAATCTGAGGAGATGATTTCTGTTGAAAAATGCTGTGCAATTTCTATTGCTGTTTTTGTTTTGCCAACGCCTGTAGGACCGGTTATTACTACTAAAAAATTCATTTTTATTACTAATGATTTAGATGTGTATAAAATGTAAGATGTTGTTTTGCATGTGTTTACATTTCGTCATCATCATAGTAATCTTCAAATTCTTCATCATCAAAATCTTGTGAATCAAATGCATCGTTGTCGTCATATTGTAAGGAGTCAAATAATGCGTCAATATTGTCGTGTTGCATAAGAGGAGGCGTGCCTGTTTTATGCGTACATCGTGGATATGCGTTTCCTTGCTCTTCTTCTTTAATTGCGGTTACAGTAATAAATAATGATCTGTCGCTAAATTGATCAAAGGTGTAAATAAGGGTGTCATCTACCTGTGTAATATGTTCGTGCAATGGGGTTGTTGCCATGAGTAATGTGGGATTTTCATCATCTTTCATGTCCATAAGCGTAATTTCATACAGTTTTTCCCATTCATTATTTGACACAAAAAATGATGTTATTTCGGAATTGTCAAACCCACATGCTTCTTGAATAGCCGTATGAAGAACTAAAAACGTGTCGTTTTCTTGAATCTCAATAATGCGAAGGAATGTCTCAACTTCGTCTGAAATGATGCGTAATTTGAATATCATACTGGTAAATTTAAAATGAATGAAAGTGTATCAATATCGTCAGCATAATTATACAATTCAGGCATTTGTGTTGTTCCGGGCTTTGTATTTTCTTTATAAAAAATATTGTTTGAACACACAATACATTGCAATACATCTTTTTCTAATTCTACTGTTTTTTGCACTTCGTGTATATGTGTGTATGTTTCATAAAATAACACCGCAAGGGGCGAATGTAATTGTGTTGATTGCGTAAGTAATAAATATCCCGTGTCAAGGTGTTCTTGTTGATTTAGTAAATAGAGTGATTTTTGATATTCGTAATTATTCATATATTTTGCATGTTGCGTAAGAAATTCATATGATTTACATGCATCAAGAATGTTACGAATGTCATGATTTTTATGAATATATATTTTTGATATGTTTCTACAACCTAAGCCAAAATATGCAAAAACATCATGAAAAAACAGGGGATATATGTCGGGAGTGTCGTCTTGTGTGATAACTCCCACGGAATTTCTGTTTTTTCTAATGATATGTGGATATTTCCCGAAATAATATTCAAAATAGCGTGATGAATTATTAGAACCAGTGCAAATAATTGCGTCAAATTTTGGCAATTTCTGTGTGCATATTTGAATATTCTGTTCAAAACGCTGTTCTATTTCAATAAGTTTTGACAATACGTATTCTATTAGCACTGTATCTTTTGACGATACTTTTGCTATAAGTGTATTGCCCGAAATCAATACGCATAAGGCATCATGAAATCCTACCAAAGGAATGTTGCCTGCCATAATTACTGCAATGCGTGCAGGTATTTTGTGTGGAATGGTATATGAATGAATCCACGCATGTAATTTTTCGTAGATAAGCGTGTTTGCAAGAGCTTGTACTGCCATTACACAATTTTCGTGTGTAAACCATTGATTTTGAAAATGTGCTTTTTGTATATATGTATATAGCTCAGGACTTTTTGTATCACATGCGTGCGACAAAAATTCTCCTAATTTGCAAAACGCTTGTATTCTTTGTTCTAAATTCATAGAACAAAGATACAAAAACGACCTATGTTTCGATTTTTATTACTATAATTTTTTTACATTGATTTTTTTTATACCAATGGCGTACCAGTCATAGCCTTAGGAATATCAAGCTCCATAATTTTTAAAATTGTAGGAGCAATATCCGCAAGTCTGCCATCTTTAATTGCAGAATATCGTTCTGAAACTAATATTGATGGTACAGGATTGGTGGTGTGAGCGGTGTTTGCACTTCCGTCTTCATTTACTGCAAATTCTGCATTTCCATGATCGGCAATAATTAACACATCATATCCACTTTTTTGTGCAGCTGTTACTACTTTTTCTACACAGGCATCAACTGTTTTAATAGCAGTTTGAATAGCGGTGTAAACGCCTGTATGTCCCACCATGTCGCCATTTGCAAAGTTTAAACAAATAAAATCAGTTTTCCCTTCTACAAGTTTTGGCGCAATAGCGTCAGCTACTTCGGGAGCACTCATTTCGGGCTGTAAATCGTAGGTTGCAACCTTTGGTGAATTTATAAGAATACGAGATTCTCCTTCAAACACATCTTCTCGTCCTCCCGAGAAAAAGAATGTAACATGTGCATATTTTTCTGTTTCGGCGATTCGTATTTGTGTTTTTCCTGCTTTTGATACAACTTCACCAAGGGTGTCGTTTAAATTGTCTTTATCAAAAATCAGTTTAACGCCCTTAAATGAATCATCGTATCGTGTCATGGTTACATAATACAAATCCAAAGTTTTCATAGAATGTTCGGGCATATCTTGTTGTGTAAGCACGGTGGTCATTTCACGAAGGCGGTCGGTTCTATAATTAAAGCAAATAACCACATCATCTTTTTCTATTTTTGCAATAGGATTTCCTTGTGTATCAACACATACTGTAGGTTTTATAAATTCATCAGTAATGTCTTGATCATACGAATTTTGTATTGCTTGCATAGGGTCAGTTGTTGGCGTGCCTGTTCCGTGCACTAATAATTGATATGCTTGTGCCACTCTGTCCCAACGTTTATCTCTATCCATACCGTAATATCTCCCGATAATACTTGCGACTTTACCATTTGATTTTTTTAAATGATTTTGTAGCCGTTTCATATATTCTAATCCACTTCGGGGGTCGGTGTCGCGACCGTCCATAAGTGCATGAATAAAAATATTGTCAATGCCGTGATCTTTTGCCATGTCGCATAATTTATATGCGTGATGGTCCATAGAATGAACGCCAGCATCAGATAATAAGCCGATAAGATGAATTTTTTTTCCTTCTTTTTTAGCATAAGCATACGCATCAAGTAAGGTTTGATTTTGCAGAATAGAATTATCAGCAACGGCTTTATTTATTTTCACTAAATCCTGAAAAATAACGCGTCCTGCACCAATATTAAGATGCCCAACTTCTGAATTTCCCATAACTCCATCGGGTAAACCAACATCTTCGCCCGATGTGCGTACTGTTGCGTGAGGATATTTTTTGATTAAAGAATCTATAAATGGAGTTGGGGTACTTGCAATAGCGTCAGATGAATCTTTTTTTCCGATTCCCCAGCCATCGAGGATAATTAAAAATGCTTTTTTATTCATGAATTCTTTATTTTATATAAAATCAAATTAAACCATATAAATGTCTTGCAAAAGTATAATTATTTCTGTTGAAATATTGTAAAGCACTATAAAAATATATCATGTTTTTTTATGGGATTGAAAAGAGATGTTTTTGTATTATATAAAAAACCGATTTTTGTTTATAAATGCACATAATAGCTGTGTGTTTGCTGAGTTGTACAATTGGTAATGCTAAGTATATACAGTCCGTGTGTCATTGCTGCGGTTTCGTAATAATTGCGAAATAGTGCACTTTCTTGTAATTGTCCCTGTATGTTGTATAATTTGAGTGAATACGTGCTTTGATGCGTGCTGCGAATTTGAAAAAAATTGTTTTTGTGCGTTATGTAAATATGTGTCGGGGGATTTGTACTAACAATAGTATGATATGTTGTGATTCCGTGTATATTTGTGTGCGATAAGCGATAATATGCTTGCACACCGCTATTTACATCGCTATATGTGTATGTTTGTTGCATGTTTGTTGAACCTTGACCAGAAATATGTGCTAATTCAAAAAAATCTGTTCCTGTGTATGATTTTTCTATGGTAAAATAGAGTATATCTTCCTCATTTTCAGTTTTCCAACTCAGTGTGTTAGTGTGTATGTTTTCGTCCACAGTAAACGAATGTAGAATGATAGGCAACAGAAGTGTATTGCTCGCAATACAAAAGGGCGAAAATGAATCGGTACGTGCTGTAATACTGCATACATTAGTATCAAAACAGTGTATATGTTCTGTTATAAGTTCGTGCCATTGCAAACCATTATAATGATGTATTGCCGCCACTTCTTGTTCAAAAAACAGCAGTTCATTCATTTTGTGCCAAAACAAGGTAATATATGCTTGTTTACATGTTGAGGTAATAAAATATGTGCATTGCACCGCTTGTGTTTGAATAGGATTATCGCTTGCAAAATACGGATGTTCATACACCGCATGTACAAGGCTATCTATAGTAAAATCATGCGAAACACTGTCAATATTTTGTATTTCAATGCCTGCGTATGTTTCAATATCTGAATTTAAAGCAACAGGAAAAAATATTTTTTCTAAAGGAGCAACATTTTGTGCTGTAATAGAACCGCCCTTAAGCATAATTCTCGATGCATGTTCAATAGAACATATAAGCGAAGAATCGTTCCACGAATTAAAATTGATTGAATGTCCGTTTACGTTGAGTAGTTGAGCTTTGTTAAATATAAGCGAATGTGTAATAGTAATTGACGAATCTACTGTGTATGTTGTTTTTGGATTGTCAAGAATGATTGTGTGATATGTGCCACCGCGAATAGCTTGCGATGTCTTATTTCCTGTAAATTCAATGTGATTTGGTACATCTGCAATAATATTTGGTATTGATGGAGCTCTTGTTTTTATATAACTATTTGTGTCTTGAATGAGTGTGCCTGTTCCAGTAAACTCATCTTTTACAAAAAGTGGTTTTTCTGCCACACATCTATTGGTATATACACCGTTTACACAAAGTCTATAACATTCAAATCCGCCATATATATACTTATGCATACCTTCTAAATAATATATTCCATTGCCACTTAAAAATGTGCCATATATCCTTACATTTCCTCCTATTGAAAAAGATTCATTGTCGGAATTACTAAAATGTCCTGATGTATGTATGGTGAAATTATCACGAATACGTTTTTCACCCACTTTTCCTGTAAAATCAAGAGAGCCAAATACATCAATTGTATTGCAATCAAATGAACCAATTTCAATGGTAGAATAGGAGTGAGCTTTACAAATAATACTATCGTTAATGATATATTGTGCGTAAATATTTGTTGAATCAATTCGAGGAAAATGAGCATATTCTAAAACTAAGTTCTTGTGAATGTGATATGTGGCAGCTCCTATGTTTACCATGGAGGCATCTTGTATAAAAAGATTATTGTTAAAGGTAAATGTCTCACCTGCCGTGCTTATCCATGTTCCTTCGTGTATGTGCACTGTGCCATGAAACTTTTTCTCTCCCGCAGTGCTTGTAAACTTAATAGTGCCTTGTATATATGTATGATTGCGTGCAATGAGAGAGACTTTTTCTATTATTGCCACTGCCTGTTTGCGTACAATACAAGAATCTTGTATGTCAAGAGTAATACTTTGCTCGCTGTCAATACGCAGTGAGTCTAATAATTCTAAAGATTGTATTGAGCATGTTGTTTCGTACTTAGACAACATTGTACCCGCATTAATTATGAGCCTTCCATTAAAAACACATCCTCCAACTGTAGGCGTGTATATAAATGTTCCTTGCAGTAAAACCGAATCTTCGCAGGTAAAATTTTGTTTTTGTATCACAAGCGTTGCAGCAGGTTCTATGGTTAATTTTTTAATAGGAATATCACGAATTTCAACATCAAGCTTCATATAACACTGCGTGCGAATAGTAATTTTTTCTGGAGCGTATTCCTTACACGGTGGCTTGTGTGCTGATTCCCATTCCTGTCCGTTAAAAACCTCCCAGCTTGTAGGGGAAGTCCATTCGCAACTGTCTGGAGTTGAGGTTCTATAATCGCCCACAGATTGCGAAAGACTAATACGTGCGTAGCATACGAATATGCACAAAAAATATATTTTTTTCATGGTTTTATTAATGTTACAGCAATTTTTTTTTCGCAGGTACAAAACATGTATTTCGCCAAAAGAATAGTATAATGCATTCAATATAGGTGCGGCTAAAAGAATTGCTTTATTTACAAGGGCAAATATATACTTTTTTATAATTTCCAAGCAATGTTAGTATGGTATTCTTTTTTATGCTGATGTAATTTGAATAGTACGTAGTTTTTGTGTGTCTATAAAAACATGTATGTACATTTTTATTAAAAAGATTATAATTTTTTTACATAAAAGTATTTGAAATGAAAAATATACCTTATATATTTGCAGCCATTAAAATCGAAGGATAAATATTTACAGAGATGAATTTATTAGACGAAGTAAAAAGCGAAATTATTACAAAAAAAGAGTGGCCAGACTTTAAAAGTGGCGACACTATAACTGTTCATTATAAAATTAAAGAGGGCGATAAAGAACGTACTCAGTTGTTTCGTGGTGTTGTTTTACAACGTAAAAACGAAGCAGAAACCGAAACGTTTACTATTCGCAAAATGTCAGGAAACGTTGGTGTTGAACGAATTATTCCTGTGAATTCTCCTATGATTGAAAAAATTGAGGTGAACAAACAAGGTAAAGTACGAAGAGCTCGTATATTTTATTTTAGAGAATTAACAGGTAAAAAAGCACGTATTAAAGAACGTAGATTATAATTATTTACTACAAGATATAATATTCTTAAAGCCATACATTTATCGTATGGCTTTTTTTATATTTTCATGAGTGTGTATTCAACGATTTTTGAATTCGGCACTAACAAAAAGGCTAACCAAAATTACTGATGAATATTTGTTGGACGTTTTAAAAAAAACTTCCAAAATCGTATAAGTATTATTTCTGTAAAAATAGCAAATAATGCTATTATTAGGGAATATCTCCATAATTGAATGCCTTGTAATGCATCACGAATATGCGTTTGAATTGTATTTTGATTGCCAGATATAAGTGTTGTGTTGGTTTTATTATATGTCATGCATACATCTTGAATTTCTTGTGATGTGTAAAAATCCATGACAGATTCATTTCGTGAGTAATTTATAGCAATTCCAGAAAAAATTGAATCTTCAACTAATGCATAGTATATACCTGATTCTTGTATGGCATCAAAACTTTCAAGTAGTATTTCTTGTGAATGAAGAGAGGTTGCAACAAAAGGGATAAAATCAATGTTTTTTTCGGGTCTTATAATATGAATAACAGATGTTGTTGCTTTTTGCGGAGCAATTATTTTAATTTTATCACTCAGTGTGGTCTGTATTGTTTGGTTGTTTTGAACTAACAAAATCATATTGTAAAGAGAAACAAAAAGAGGGTGAGTAATAAAATTACCTTGTTCCTTTTGCAGCGGTGATGAAAAAACATAACATGCGCCTTTTAATAACGAAATGTTTGATACAAATGAATGATGATTTGCAAGCGTTATAATTCGATTTGTTGCTGGTTCTATAATAAAATGAGATGTAATTATAGGATATATGATGTTTGTTTTTGCAGACTCAAATACATTCGTGAAAATAGGGTGGTGTGCATCAAAACCTTGTATTGAAATAGTTGTGGTGTCATATCCAATAAAGGAATGATTTGAAAATTGAGCAAAACATGTATTATATGAATCTATAGAACTATTTTTATGAGGAATAACAATACATGTTTTTCCGAGTTCTAAAAAATTTTGTATCGTATGTATAAGCCCACTCGGTATTTCAACTAATTCATGTAATATAAGTACATCGTAATTTTGAATAAGAGAATAGTCTATCGAATGACGAGAGTTTTGTGTGAGTTCAATATAATTATCATATTGTAATAACTTAGTAATATGTGTGTTTTCTTGATTTTCGTTAATAGAAAGGACGTTGATAGTGTTGCGTATGGTATAGCTAAAATAATAATCATTGTCAAACAATAGTGGATAATCATCTAAACTCACTTTTCCTGAAATTATTCCAGTATTTGCAACGCTATATTCCATGGTTATATCAACAAAATTTTCTGCTTCAATCTGAATGTTTGAAATTGCACGGAGTGTATCGTTAATAAATAATTGAACAGGAATGTCTGTATGTGTTTGATTACCATGATTTTTTATACGAACATGAATTGTTTCGATTTGATTTTTTACACGAAAAGGGGTGTCAAACCATACGCTATCTATTGAAATATTATTTGTTTTTTCTGAAATTATAGGAACGCATGTTATATGAAACAATGAATCAGTAGGAAAATTTGCAATATCACTAGTATATTTTTGAAAATCTGAAATAATGTAAAGCGTGTTTTTTGTGTGTAAATCTAAGGATTGTGCTTGTAAACAAATTTCAGAAATAGGAGGGGAAAAGGGACTTGTTTGTATGCCAGCAATTTTTTGTTCGGCTTGTTGTTTTGTGAGTGGAATTTGATCTGAAATAGATGGATTGTTGCTTATAATATAAAAAGATTGTTGAGGTGTGTAAGCGTTTAAAATACTCATTGCACGCGATTTTGCAATTTCAACAGCAATGCCTTCTTTGGTTTCATTTTGCATGCTTAATGAATTGTCAATATAAATACATACTGTTTGATTTGGTTCTGTTTTTTCTGCATGAACAGGTATGTATGGTTGTGCAAATGCACATACAAGAAAAGCAATTGCTATAATTCGAGAAATGAGAATTAAAATTTCTTGTAATTTTGTTCGTGTTCTATTTTGTTCATCTTGTGATTCTTGCAGTAAAAAAATACTGTGAAAAAAAACATGCTGATGTTTACGAAATGAAAAAAGATGCAGTATTATAGGTATAATAACTAATAATAAAGCCCATAATACACGCGGATATGTAAAAAATATATGCATTATATTGAAATAGATAACTTTACATTAAATCGTCTTGATGTTAAAAAATTTGGCACAGCATATAGTCCATTGTTTACATCTTTAATCCAAAAATACGAAATTTTATTTCCTACATTCATAAGATTAAATATTTCTGCACCCACCCATATTTTTTCAAATTGATGTTTTGATGGTGATGTTTTTTTGCTTTTATCAAAAAGTATCATTAAAAAACCAATGTCTATTCGAGAATATGTTGGAAGTGTAAATGCATCAAAATCTTTATATTCACTATTGGGAGCAGAAAGAGGTAAACGTGAACCAAATATACATGTCATATTCATTTTAACATGCTCGCTTCCTGGTACATAATCTTGAAAAAACATGCTGAATGAAAAAAGTTGATCGTTTGGCTTTCGTATCCATGTATCATCGTTTTTTAGATGTTCGCGTGCTTGCATTAGTGAAACACTAATCCATGACTCCACGCCTTTTACAAATTCCCCATTGAGTTTAGAATCAATTCCTACTATATATCCTTCTGCTTCAAGTTCGGGATAATAAATAGTAGTAACATTATCAATAATATATGGAATTGATTGTGTTAAATGTTTAAAGTAAACATCTGAATTAAAGCGAAATGTTCGTCCCCACAATATTTCGTTGCTTGTGTATCCTACTACATAATGAATTGATTTTTGTGCCTGTACGTTTGAAATTTTTTCTCCTTTGTTGTTAATAAGTTCTTTAAACTGAGGTGGTTGATAATATACCCCTGCAGATAAAGAAATCCCAATATTTTTTTTGCTTTCTGGTTTTATAAGAATTCTCATGCGAGGATTGTGCAGAAATTTCATGGTGTAATCGTCAAACGTAGTGCGTATTCCCAATGAAATACGAAGTGTATTGTGTTTTGTTATTCCCCATGTAATTCGTTTGTTTGCATTTATATAGGCAGCAACTAAATTACGTTGATGTAAAATATCTCCATTTTTTACCGATTCTAACGTAATAAGTGTATCAGAATAAGGAAGTGCATAATTTGCAGAATCGCGATATGTCCATTCATTAAATTTTGCATCAAACAAACTGTGTTCTACCTGTCCACCCCATGAAATTGTGATTGGTTGAAATATTTGTTTGCCATCATGCACAATTTGAAAGGTATTCGTTTGTAAGTAATTCCTTCCATGTTCAAGATATGAGCCAATAGCAAGGGCTTTTACGCTGTCAGGATCGGGAGCGTCTTTATCTTGTCCCGCTTGAATTTCATCTAACCTATATTGACTGTGCACATCAAAATTTTCGTGTTCAAATCCTTGATAAAAAACCATGCTTGTTGTATGTGTTTTATATTGATTTGGAGCACGTTTTATGCTTATTGCATTTCCAATATTTTGGTATTGATATTTTTCATTACCGTCAAAATACACTTTCATACGATACGTTTGTTTATGACCAAAATCGGTAATTCGTGTGCTCGGATAAAATTTAAATGTATTGTTTGCAGCGTAAAGCCAATAAGAAACTTGTGTTTTTGAGTTTATAGAATATCGAAATAATGATTGCACATCATAAAAAACGGGTTCATATTCTCCATCTTCTTGTAAAGAATTTAATACAAGCGAAGTGTTTTTATAGCGAGTTCCTATTATATATGAAAATTTTGAATCTTTTGATAATCCTTCAACACAAAGGTTTGCATCCATTAAACTTCCATCAAATTGAATTTTTGATTTTTCTACATCTTTATAAAAAACCGAAAGCACACTTGAAAGTTTATCACCATATTCCACTCCAAATCCGCCACTCGAAAATTCTAAACTGCTAACCATATAAGGGTTTATTACGCTTAATCCTTCTTGTTTATCTGAACTTGCCATTGTGGGTTTACATGTAGGAATGCCGTTAATAAACACTAAATTTTCATCATAACTACCTCCTCGCACCGAATATTGGGAACTTAATTCTGATTTTGAACTAACACCGGGAAAGGTTTTTATGTTTCCCTCAATACCTGAAAGAGAAACTCCCGCAATGCCTATTAATTTATGTGTTGAAAGATAGGTGATGTTTTCTTCTTGTTCAATATTATACACAACACGAACATCAGGAATTTGTTGTGCCTCAATTTCAAGAACTACATTATATTCTATAGATTGATGTGCTGTAACATAGAGTTTTTTTGTAATTTCTTTGTATCCAAGGCTTGCAACTATTATTGTAATGCTGTCGGGAGCAGGAACATGAATAGAATAATAGCCGTTTTTTTTGCTTAATGCTCCAAGATGTGGATGTTTTTCTATGGTAATTGATGCAAATTCTAAAGGATTGTTGTTGTTGTCAATAACTATTCCATGTATATGTGCTGTGTTGTTTTGGCTAAAACACAAAACATGTGCAAAAAGAATAATTATTACAAATATTTGT
>JAAYPM010000056.1 GCA_012519815.1 Bacteroidales bacterium | reverse complement strand
TCTTTCAAAGCCTCATCAAATCTTTTTTGATTATAGTAAACATTAGCTCTTTCAAAATAAGAATAATAGTTATTAGGAAATAATTCTATTGCTTTTGTTAAGTCTGAAAATAGCCAATAATGGATATCCCACACTTGAATTGTAAATTCCCCGCTGTATATAACATTCATAATTATTTGGGTCAATTGCTATTGCTTTATTGTGGTCATACAATGCACCTAAATTGTCCCCAAGCATTTTTTTTAGCTTTGCTCTTTCAGAATAGAGTGTAGCGTCTGTGGTATCTGTGTTTACGGCTTTATCAAAATATTCAAGAGCTTTATTATTATTTTCTCTTAATGAAAAAATCACACCAATGTTCAAATAACAACGAGCACAATTTGGGTTTACTGCTAATGCTTCACGATAATATTTTTCTCCTAAGTCAAGATTATTTTTAGCAATATGAGCATGGCCAATACTTCTTAAAACATATTCACTCTTGGGATATTTTTTTAGTTCTTTTTCAAAGAAATGTATTAACTCGTCATACTGACCTCTTGCCACTAAAGAGTCATAATATTTTTCATACTTGTCTTTTGACTGACCAAAAGATATTAACGCAATAAGAGTCAATATTACTGTTGCTATCGTTTTCATAAAATTATGCTCTAACAATATTATTCACTCCCTATTTTTATTAATCTACCGAATTGTACAATTTTATTTGATTTGAAAGAATTTTTGTAAAACCTTTTACATCTTCGCCAGAAAATGCGGTATTCATTTCGCCATATTGTGCAAATCCATTCTGCATTAAATCATATTTAGAATCAATACCTGTAACCTCAAAACTATACGGTTTTAATTGCACAAACACCTTTCCGCTCACATGCTGTTGTGTATCTTCAAAAAACTTTTCAATATTTCGCATTACTGGTTCTTGATATTGTGCTTCGTGGAGCAACATTCCATACCAATTTGCCAACTGCTCTTTCCAATACAATTGCCATTTTGTAAGCGTATGTTTTTCAAGCTGATAATGTGCTTTTATAATAACTATTGCTGCCGCAGCTTCAAAAGCCACACGTCCTTTAATGCCAATAATGGTATCGCCAACGTGCATACCTCGTCCTATAGCATACGCCGATGCAATTTTTTCTAATTCAACAATAATATCAACTGGATTTTGATATAACGTATCATTAAGTCCTATTAATTCCCCTTTATCAAAATCAATAGTAATAGTTCGGGGCGTTTCTTCGGTAAGTTGTGATGGATATGCCGATTCGGGAATAGTATTTTTAGAAACAAGCGTTTCTTTACCTCCAATACTTGTGCCCCATAATCCTTGATTTATTGAATATTCAGCTTTTGTAAAATCAAACGTAATTCCATGTTCTTTCAAATAATTTATTTCAAACTCTCGTGTAAGTTTTTTATCGCGTACTGGAGTTATTATTTCAATATCGGGACAAATTACGTTAAACGCCAAGTCAAATCGTACCTGATCGTTTCCTGCACCAGTGCTACCATGAATTATAGCATCTGCTCTAACATCATCAGCATATTTTGCCAGAGCCATTGCCTGAAACACACGTTCAGAACTCACAGACAAAGGATATGTGCCATTTTTAAGAATATTACCAAAAATCATGTATCGAATACATTTTTTATAATAATTTTGAGTAATATCAATACACACGTGCTTTGCAACACCTAAAGCATGAGCTTTTGCTTCGATTTCTTTTAATTCGCTTGCAGAAAATCCACCAGTATTAATAAGCACCGAATGAATTTGATATCCTTCTTCTTGACTATAAAATTTAGCACAATATGATGTGTCTAAACCACCACTAAATGCGAGAACTGCTATTTTTGACATATTTATTGTTTTTTTTCATTTGGGTCGAAAATCATACCCGTGCACAAACAAATTTTTCGTTGCATACGAGTAAGAATATCGTAATTTATACATGTTTCGCATCCTTTCCAAAATGCGTCATCATCAGTAATTTTAAGATAGCTTACGGGACGATATCCTAAATCAGAATTTATTTTCATCACCGCCTCACTTGTTGTTAATCCAAACAATTTTGCTTCGGGGTATAATTCTCTTGATAATTTGAACGCTTCTTCTTTTATGCGTTTTGCTATACCTAAACCTCTAAATTTTGGTGCTACAATAAGTCCAGAATTAGCAACAAATTTTTCATGTCCCCACGTTTCAATATAACAAAAGCCTGCGATTTCATTATTTACAAATGCAATAACAGCTTTGCTTTCATTAATTTTACGCAAAATATAATCCGAAGAACGTTGTGCAATTCCGGCAGTTGAATCTTTTGAAGCTTCATATATTAAACGTGAAACTTGTTCTGCAAATTTTCCGTGCTCGGCTGTAGCACGCACAACATGTATATTTTTTCCCATCTTGTTTCTATTATTGTACAAAAATCGTAAATAAAACTGAATTAGTATTACTCTTCTTAGTTTTTTTCTTTAACAAAACAGATAGTGTACAATATAAAAAGATATTTATTTTTAGGTGATTGTTGAGATAACTATAGTTTGAAATTTTATTGTCAACAAATTCAATTAATAAAGTAGTTATAATCATTATAATATATGATTTTTGATTACAGTAAATCCACGAATCATATTATATTTTTGTTTCACATATTTCTCATACTAATTTAAATAGCATGGCGAAATTATATTTCTTCCGTACTTTTTTTTACATTTGAAAAAAAAAATTTATGATACTAACTTCAATTGATTTTCTTGTTATTTTACTGTATGTATTCGCTACGGTTTTTATAGGTATTTATTTTAAACGGCAAGCTGAAAAAAATAAAACAGAATACCTATTAGGTGGTAATCGTTTACCATGGTATTTGCTTGGAGTTTCAAACGCATCGGGAATGTTTGATATTTCTGGCACCATGTGGCTTGTAACTTTAATGTTTGTATATGGATTAAAAAGTATATGGATTCCATGGTTATGGCCTACATTTAATCAAATTTTTCTTATGATGTTTTTGTCCTCATGGCTCAGGAAATCTAATGTAACAACTGGTGCCGAATGGATAAAAACGCGTTTTGGCGAAGGTGTTGGGAGCAGTTTGTCTCACGGTGTTGTTGTGATTTTTGCACTTATTATAAGTCTTGCAATGCTTGCGTATGGATTTGTAGGTTTAGGAAAATTTCTTATGGTGTTTGCTCCGTGGGATTTTGTTTCAAATGCCTTAGGAATTAATCCTCATTGCATTTCTTTAGAATATGTGCCACATATGTATGGCATTGTGTTCACCATTTTTGCTACATTTTATGCAATCATGGGGGGAATGTCAAGTATTGTGTGGGCTGATTTGTTGCAATACATCATTATGACTGCTACGGCTATAATTATTGGTATTATTGCAATGAATCAAGTAACACCAGATTTATTACCAAGTCTCACTCCCGATGGTTGGGGAAGCCCATTTTTTTCTCGTATGCTTGATATTGATTGGACGCAAAAAATAGCCGAAGTAAACACACGTATTATTGAAGATGGATATTCGTTGTTTAGTTTGTTTTTTGGATTTATGCTTATGAAAGGCATTTTAGTAAGCCTTGCTGGTCCTGCTCCTACGTATGATATGCAAAAAATCCTTGCAACAAAAAACCCACAAGATGCAATGAAAATGAGTGGAATGGTTTCTGTTGTTTTAAATCCTGTTCGGTATTTTATGATAGCTGGATTTGCTGTTTTAGCAATTATTAACTACGACAAACTCAATCTTTTTATTAATGGAAATATAGATTTTGAACAAATATTACCTTCGGCTATGATTGCATTTGTACCTGCAGGGATTTTAGGATTATTACTTGCGGGTTTGCTTGCCGCTTTTATGTCAACATTTGCAGGAACTTTAAATGCAGCACAAGCATACGTATCAAATGATATTTATTTAAAATATATAAATCCACATGCAACACAAAAACAAATTAAACGCTCAAATTATACGGTAGGAATAAGTGTGGTTTTACTTAGTACTCTTTTGGGTTTTGTGCTTGCCGATGTAAATGAAATACTTCAGGTTGTTACAGGAGCTTTTTATGCAAGTTATATTGCTTCAAATGTTTTAAAATGGTATTGGTGGCGATTAAATGCCGAAGGCTATTTTTGGGGAATGGCTACTGGTATTGCATGCGGATTAGTGGTGGGGCTTATTCAATTGTTTGCTCCCGAAGTTATTACAAATACATTTCCGCTTATTCCAAAAAATCTTATAGGACTGTATTTTTTTCCTATCATTTTACTTATCTCTTTTGTTGGTTGTATTATTGGCACATATACCGCAAAACCTACCGATGCAGAAACCTTAGAATCGTTTTACACCACAGTGAAACCATGGGGATTTTGGAAACCTATTCTTGCTCGTGTTCAAGAAAAAAATGCCGATTTTGTTAAAAACAATCGCTTTTTCAAAGATTCTATAAATGTAATTATTGGAGTTGTTGCACAAACTGCTCTTGTTACAATGCCTATATTTATTGTAATAAAGGAATGGGCGAGTTTGTCTGTGGCAATAGGAATTTTTGTTATTTTATCGGTTGTTCTTAAATTTACATGGTGGGATAAATTAAAGGAAATTTAATAGTTGTTATGAATAAGTATCTTGTATTTTGTTTTTGTATTAGTTTTCTAATTTCCTGTAACATAGGAGGAAGTTTTAGTGGGGCAAATCTTCTTGGGCAGCAAGGAGAATTATTAGTTGTGTTAAACAATGAATATACAAATACCGAGTTAAGTGCGCAGATTAATTCACTTCTCAATCAGCCCGAAAAAGGACTTATACAATCAGAACCTCCGTTTAGTGTTCTTACTATTAGTCGCAATCATTTTAGCAGTGCTTTGCGTCCTCATAGAAACATTTTATTTATTGATGTTCATGCAAAACATGTAAAGCCTATTATTCAATTTCATAGAAATATGTGGACAGACCATCAAGCGTATGTAGGAATAGTTGTTCCACATGCTGATTCTCTTGTACCTTTTTTAGAAACATACCGCAGTGCAATAATCGATTATTTTATTGCTGCCGAACTTGAACGGTATTTAGCAGGATATAAGACTATTCCCAACAAGCAAGTGCAAGAAACTATACGTAAAAAATTCAATATTTCTTTAGATATTCCAAAAGGATTTAAATTGAATGTGATAGAAGATGGATTTGCATGGATTTCACTTGAAAGTGCCGAACATAGCCAAGGAATTATTATATATGAACGCCCATATACCGATACCATGCAATTAGAAAAATGGTCAATTCTGCGATATCGTGATTCGCTCTTAAAAAAATATATCCCTGGACCTACAGCAGGAAGTTTTATGACAACTGAATATATTTTGCCTATTCAATATAAAATTGGGCGATATATTTTAAATTCATACACTGTTGAATTATTAGGAAAATGGCGAGTCGAAAATGATTTTATGGCGGGTCCGTTTGCAAGCTACACATTTGTTGACGAATCGCAGAAAAAAGTTTTTACTATTGACGGATATGTTTATTATCCAAACATGAATAAGCGAAACTATACGCGTCAATTACAAGCAATTTGCCGTTCAGTACAAACTATGAATGAAATTAAAAAATGAAAGTAATACACTATTTTTCTCTCATTAAATTTAGCCACACTATATTTGCCTTGCCATTTGCTGCTATTGGCTTTTTCTTTGCGCTTACCTCTACTACCAACACATTTGATTGGAATTTAATTGTATATGTAACACTTTGTATGGTATTTGCACGTTCTGCGGCAATGGCGTTTAATCGTTATCTTGATGCTGATATTGATGCAAAAAACGAAAGAACTGCACAACGCGAAATTCCGCGTGGTGTTATTTCTCACACAAATGCTTTAGTATTTACCATTATAACAAGCGTATTATTTGTGTTTTTCACTTACTTTATAAACACACTCTGTTTTTATCTTTCACCAGTAGCTTTGTTTGTAATATTTGTGTATTCATATACAAAACGAGTTACCTACATCAGCCATTTTGTTCTTGGTTTAGGATTGGCATTAGCTCCAATAGGTGCGTATTTGGCTGTAACAGGAGAATTTGCCCTTGTGCCTATTTGTTTTTCGTGCATTGTATTTACATGGAGTGCGGGTTTTGATATTTTATATGCTTTGCAAGACGAAGAATTTGACGTTCGCGAAGGTTTATTTAGTATTCCTGCACAATTTGGACGCACGCGTGCTCTTATGATTTCTATTATAGTTCATGCAATTACTATTGCTTTTGTTGTGTTAGTTGGAATAATTGCACAGTTTTCGTTTTTTTATTGGATTGGAGCTTTTATTTTTTGCAGTTTGTTAGTATATCAACACATGATTGTTTCCCCGCACGATATTTCCAAAATAAACATTGCATTTGGTACATCAAATGGCATTGCAAGTGTGTTATTTGCAGTATTCGTTATAATTGGTTTTTATTTTTAACACCTTCCGTATTGGGAAATGGTATATTTTTATAATAATACTGTGTATCGGCATCTGTTATTTCTCGCAAAACTTTGCACGGATTTCCTACCGCAATTACATTCGGTGGAATATCTTTTGTAACAACACTACCCGCACCAATAACAGAATTATTGCCAATAGTAACACCAGGATTAATCACAACATGTCCACCAATCCAAACATTATTTCCTATGATAATTGGAAAAGCGTATTCAAATTCTTGATTCCTCACGGCAAAATGAATAGGATGTCCAGCAGTAAATATACCCACATTCGGACCAACAT
>JAAYPM010000055.1 GCA_012519815.1 Bacteroidales bacterium | reverse complement strand
GCAACCTACACTGTTCTAAAGGGGCTTACTTTTTATTTTCGCTAAAATGTAAAGTCTATAGCTCTTTAAATCAACAAGTTGTAGAATCAATTAGATTTTTTTGTGTTTTTATCGGACAATAATGTTTATTTATAACGTTTTTATACTCAATTCGCGAATCAACACAAGCATTATCCAATATACTTGCACCAATTATGATTTTTGCAACATATTTGTGTTGGAAGAGATTGAATGAAAAAAAGCAATTGATTTTTTCAATATTATTTTGTTTGTTCGCTGTTCTAAATATATATAAAACGTATTCTATTCAGCAGAAAATTACACTTTCAGAATTTGAACAAGAACTTTATACTTTTTCACAAAATAATTTGCAGAATAAAAATTGGGCATATTATTCTGAAAGATATTGGAGTACATTTGCGTATAGTGGCTATATTGTATCTTCTTCTATGTTATTAGCAAACAACACTATTATGCCTGTTGAAATAGCACCTGTTTTTGATTTATATTCTGCCGATTATTATAAAAGAAATGCTATATATCCTTTACAGAAAATTCATAATTCTGTTCCAGAGTTACTTGTTTTTTTTGAAGAAAAATCTATTCAATATATTTATATCGAAAACATAGATATAATTCCTGCAGAGCTGAAAAAGCACATTATTCCACGAGTGATTCAAAATTCAAAAGGAATATATGAAATTATTTAATTTTTTTGATGACTATCATTTAATATACAAAACAACAGTTTTGTTTGTTTTCTCTCTTTCAAGCAATTTCAATTCATTGATTTATAGGCATCCACATAAAACCAACAACTTTTATTTATTTATTTATCAAATGCATGAGGGCAGGTTATAATATTTTTTTATCTTTGCATAAAACTTTAAAAACTTTAAAAATTACGTATGGAAACATTACAAATCCCTTTGTGGGCATCAATTCCATTTGCATTGATGTTGGCAATGATTGCTGTTGGTCCGCTATTATTTAATGAATGGTGGGAAAGCAATAAAAACAAATTAATCACTTCGTTGGTATTAGGTATTCCAACTGCTATTTATTTAATTAATGTTGGGCAAACAAATGCTTTATCGCATCAGTTAATTTTTGACTACATACCTTTTATCATTTTGTTGGGTGCACTTTTTGTTATTACAGGTGGTATTCATTTGAGTGGTGATATTCAGGCAAAACCTGCAATAAACACTCTGTTTTTAGCTATTGGTGGAGTTTTAGCTTCATTTATGGGAACAACGGGGGCTGCAATGTTGTTGATTCGACCAGTTATTAGAACCAACGCACAACGCAAATACAAAGTGCATACTATTCTGTTTTTTATTGCAATTGTTGCAAATTGTGGTGGATTATTAACGCCACTTGGTGACCCTCCATTATTTTTATTGTATTTAAGAGGTGCGGAATTTACATGGTTTATGCATATGCTGCCTGAGTGGTTAACAGCAAACGTACTGTTGTTATTAATTTATTTCATCTTTGATACGTATTATAGCAAAAAAGAGCCACTTGAAAATATACGAGCAGACAAAACTAATGTTGAACCAATTAAACTTTCAGGAAATATAAATTTCTTGTTTTTGTTAGGTGTTGTGCTTTCAGTTGCATTTTTAAATGAGCAATACTTACCAATTATTGGTGAAAAACATGCGTTTGCTTTTATTAGAGAAGGTGCTATTTTATTGATGGCTGCTCTTTCTTTGTTTTTCTCATCAAAAGAGGTTAGAACAGCAAACACCTTTACTTGGGGACCAATTACCGAGGTTGCGTTTCTGTTCTTAGGTATTTTTATTACAATGGTACCTGCATTAATTTATTTAGAAAGCAATGCTGCTAATTTTGGAATTAGTTCACCAGCTCAGTTTTACTACGCTACTGGTAGTTTAAGTTCGTTTTTAGATAATGCGCCAACAGCGGTTGCGTTTCATAATTTAGCATTAGGTTTACCTGGTATTAGCGAAGGTGCAGACATTGTTGCTGGAATTCAAGAAAACTTACTAACTGCAATTTCTCTTGGTGCTGTACTATTTGGTTCAATGACATATATTGGTAACGGACCAAACTTTATGGTGAAAGCAATTGCTGAAGAAAATAAAATTTCAATGCCAAGTTTCTTTGGTTATATATTTAAATTCTCTTTAATTGTTTTATTACCAATTTATATCCTTATACAATTGATATTCTTATAAAAAAGAGAATATAAATTTTAATAAAAAGCATCGTCCGTTTTAAAATAGACGATGCTTTTTTTATTGTCTTTTTGTGTAAAAGATATTTAAACAAAGGGGAGAGGGGGGTTATTTATATTTAGCAACAAGTGCATCAAAAACAGCATCAATTTTAGAATCAACAGTTTGATAGTTTGGGTTTTGTGTAAACCATGCTGCAATTTCTTTAACTCCTTGAGAAAATGGAATAGTACAAGAAAAATCAGGAACCGCAGCTTTTATCTTTGAATTGTCAAAAATCATTGAATGTGTTTTATCTCCAAGTAAACTATCGCCCATATCACTGTGGTGCTGTGCAATTATTTTAGAAGGAACATGTACAATTTGCGGTGTTATGCCAAAGGCTTCGGCAACCATTTCAAAAATTGCATTCCACGAAAGCCATTCATCTGAAGTAATATGATATGCTTCTCCAATTGCTTGTTCGTTTCCAAACAAACCAACCAATCCTTTTGCAAAATCAGCATGATGGGTTAATGTCCAAAGCGATGAACCATCTCCATGAACAACCACAGGTTTATGATTAAGCATACGGTGCAGTACGGTGTATCCGCCTTCCATAGGAAGCAATGTTTTGTCGTATGTATGAGAAGGGCGAACAATAGTTATCGGAAATTTTTCTGTTATAAATCTATCAAATAAAATATATTCACATGCAATTTTGTTGCGTGAATATTCCCAATATGGATTTTCG
>JAAYPM010000054.1 GCA_012519815.1 Bacteroidales bacterium | reverse complement strand
CGTTCGCTTCAAGTAAATCAGAAGGAATAACAAAATCATTAATAGATATTTCGGGTCGAGAAATGAGACTTTGTAGCTTTACACTTTGTTTAATAGCAGAGCTGTTATGTGAACTTAATATTGGATTTGCTTGTTCAGGCAAAATACTTGTTTTAGAAATATATTCAGATATTTTAGAAATAGCATTATATTTTTCATCAAGAATTTTTTGGCGATAATCATCTACCAATCCTATTTTTCTTCCAATAGGAGTTAAACGAATATCAGCATTATCTTGACGTAGCAAAATTCTGTATTCTGCCCGTGAGGTAAACATACGATATGGTTCGTTTACACCTTTTGTTACTAAATCATCAATTAAAACGCCAATATATGCTTGGTCTCTGTTAAGCACAAGAGGTTCTTGGTTTGTTATTTTAAAATGTGCGTTTATTCCCGCAATAAGCCCCTGAGCGCCAGCCTCTTCGTATCCTGTTGTCCCGTTTACTTGTCCCGCAAAAAACAAGTTAGAAACTAATTTTGTTTGTAAACTACTTTCTAATTGGAGCGGATCAAAATAATCATATTCTATTGCATATCCAGGTCTATATATTTTACAATTTTCAAGTCCGGGAACTTTTTTTAATGCTTTGTATTGAATATGAGCAGGTAATGATGAAGAAAAACCGTTTAAATAAAATTCATTTGTATATAAACTTTCTGGTTCAATAAATAATTGATGTTGGTCTTTACCTGCAAAAGTTTGGAGTTTTGTTTCAATACTTGGGCAGTATCGTGGACCCAAACTTTGAATAGTTCCATTATATAATGGAGAGTCGGCTATAGCAGAATTTAATATGTCGTGAACTTCGGTGTTAGTGTATGTTATCCAACAACTTAGTTGAGGTAAATTTGCCAATGTGTTTGGAAGAAAAGAGAATGAACGAATATCTGTATCACCCGCTTGTTCTTTACATTTCGAGAAATCTATTGTTCTTCCATCAATACGAAGCGGGGTGCCTGTTTTCATTCGCAACACAGAAAATCCTAAATCTTTTAACTGGTCAGATAAAACATATGAAGAAGATTCACCCATTCTTCCGCCTTGTATTTGGGTTTTACCAATATGTATTAATCCATTTAAAAATGTACCATTGGTAAGTATCACCACTTTAGATTGAATTTTTATACCGTGAAGTGTTATTACTCCTGTAACTTCACGATTTTTTGAAATACATAATTCGGTAACAGTATCTTGCCAAATATCTAAATTTTCTGTTTGTTCTATAATTTGCCGCCATTTTCGGTGAAAAAGTAATCTATCTGATTGAATACGAGGACTCCACATTGCAGGACCTTTTGTTTTATTAAGCATTCTAAATTGTATAGAAGATGCATCTGATGCTATACCCATTTTTCCACCCATAGCATCTATTTCTCTCACAATCTGTCCTTTAGCAATGCCACCTATTGCAGGATTACAAGACATTTCGGCTATCTTATTCATATCCATAGTAATAAGAAGCGTTTTTGAACCAAGATTTGCAGCCGTAACCGCTGCCTCACAGCCGGCATGTCCGGCACCAACAACTATAATGTCATATGCTTGTAGCATGATTTCTTTAAATTAAATCTAAGTAATAATTTTCTTTTTCTGTCATTATTTTTTTTAATTCTGGAGTGGAGTCATCATATCCAACTAAATGAAGAACACCGTGAATAATAACACGGTGAATTTCTGAAAGTAACAAAACGGAGTTATGTTGTGCATTTTCAACAATTCTATCAAAACTTATATACATGTCTGATTCAATGTGTGTTGTGGAATAATCGAAGGTAATTATGTCAGTGTAATAATCATGCTGTAAATATGTTTTGTTTATGTCTAATACATATTCGTCAGAGCAAAATATTATATGTATAAATTCTAACTTTTTGTTTGATTCTATACATAGAATTTTTTTAATGCATTCATACACTGGCTTTTTGCGAAAAAAATATGGAATGTTTCTGTCTTCCTCAAAAAATTGTATGCTCATTAATTTATAAAAAACTTAAGATTTACTTCGTTGCCAGCATTATTGTACACAACTTCGTCAGAGAGGCAATTCATAAGAAATAGTCCTCGTCCTATTTCTTTTTCAATATTTTCTGGAAGCGTTGGATCGGGTATAGAATAATAATCAAAACCCTCTCCTAAATCAGTGATTTTGAAGGTAATATACTTTTGACTAACTTCATATTCTATTGTTACATTTTTTTGCGGATCAAGATCATTGCCATGTATTATTGCATTTTTTACCGCTTCGGTTACTCCAACAAGTATATTCGCATATATATCAGAGGATATGTTTACTGTTTCTGAAATAGAATCAATAAGCCGTTCAATTTCAGTTAATTTTTCGATTTTTGACGGTATTTTTATTGTTGTAACCATAACATAATTGTTATATGAGAATGCACAAAAGTACTAATTCTCGTTGATTTTAAGTAAATATTGACTGAATATTTTCTTATAGTACGTTTTGAGCTGCATATTTGTTTGCTCTAAAGCGTCTTGGAATTGACTTTTTTTACTTATTTCTGTTTCGAATGTTTGTTTTTGTTGCGAAAAATTGTCTAAAGATTCACTGCCTTCACGTCTTTCGTCTTTATCTCGTTCATTTTCTGCCTTTTCTGATTCAAGCATACGCGTTAAAATTTGTTGTTGGCGGAAAAGTGTTTGTTGCGATATGTTTTGAAGTACAATGTCTTGTTCTACCTTATCTAATAATTTTTGAATTTCTTGTAATTCTTTTACTCCTTCGGGACTTAATTCGCCGTTTTTAATAAGAGAGTTCATCATTTGTTTCATCATTTCCTGTTGTGCCAACATTTGGCTTAATTGTTTTGCTCCTTCTCCTTTTGGCATTTGTCCTCCTTCCATTTCTTGCAGCATGCGTTCCATTTGCTGTTTTAACGATTGTTGTATTTGTTGCATGTTTTTTAATGATGGTTTTCCTTTGCCACTTTGCGAAGGATTTTTACATTGTTTATTGCACGTACTTTCTCCACCTTCTTGATTTGAAGCTTCTTGCATAGCATTAAGGACTTCTGAAAGGAGTAAAATTACGTTGTTTGTCGAACTCATTGTATAGCGTTGACTCACCATTGCTGCCGAACGTTGTCGTTGTTCTAAATAGTGTACAGAATAATGTAAATGTTTGTGTATGTCAAACATTTCTTTGTTAATAGGTGCAGAAATTTGAGGAATGCGTAAACTAAGTGCATACACTGAGTCTTTTATAGTATTATAATTGTCTTTTAAACCATTTTGTTTTGATGCAACCGAAGCATATTTTGGGTCAATAAATGACAAAACATTAGTTTCTTGAATCAGATTTTCTTGCGCAAATGAAAAATCAAGTAGGTTATCAATTATTTTTCGCAAATTGGTAATATCTTCCATTTGCTGTGCCGATGCTTGTTCTTGCATCATTTGTTGCATATTTTGAGCTAAAGCATCCATTTTTTCTGAACTTTTTTTCATGTTTTGTGATGCTTTATTTTTTTGATTTTTATTGAGTT
>JAAYPM010000053.1 GCA_012519815.1 Bacteroidales bacterium | reverse complement strand
TATCGGCAATAACAACTTCTTTATTTTTTGTAATTACTGATTTTGGTATTTGTAACAATAATTTTATAATCGTTAAAAACTTATTTTTTCCGTATGCAATGCCGTATGCTGGAATTTCTTCTATTTGCAAATGAGCAAATTCTTGTTTCAGCAAATCTAACGCTCGTCCAGAAGTGGCAATTATACAAGTGTTTGTTTTTTGCAATTCGCGAATAATTGGAATGCAGCGTGTAGCATGTCCCAACCCCCAATCGAGAGGTGTTATGATAACAGTTTTTTGTGTTATACTCGTTAATCTTGTATGCATTACACTATAATTTTAGTATGATGTTGACACCGTAAAACCAGCCTTTTGTATTCTGTTGGCAATTGAAATAAGTTCGTTTTTGGATATTTTTGTAAGGGTAGAAATAGGCGTATCTCTTTGTATTCCATACACAACAATTTCGTGAGGTTCAATTTTTTTATATGCATTAATAAGGGCACCTAATTCGGCATCCGTTGTATTATCAAACGAAATTCCATTATGTGTACCACGAATAAAAAGAGTTTGCATAATAATTTTCCCTGTAAATTTCCGAATATTTTCAATATATTTCTCAATATCAATAATTTGATTCGGTTGATTAATAGATTGAATGGTAGAACTAATAGCAGAATCTAATTTAAACATACAACGATTTACTTTGCTAAGTGCCTCAATAATATGAGGTTTATGAATTTGTGTAGCATTGGTAAGCACTACTATTTCTGTTTTTGGTGCAAGAGAATTTCTCATTTCAATCACATCATCAATAATACCAACAAATTCGGGGTGTATTGTTGGTTCGCCATTTCCCGCAAAGGTAATAGCATCGGGCAAATGTTGCATTGTGCGTAAACTTGTTTGCAATGCGTTTCGCACCTCATCGCGTGATGGCAACAATTTCATAATATCTTTGTGTGGCAATGGCGTTAAACCACACTCACAATACACACAATTAAAATTGCAATATTTTACAGTTTGTGGCAGTAAATTCACACCTAAAGACACGCCCATTCGTCGGCTTTTAACTGGTCCAAATATTATTTCATCAAATAAAAATGTAGGCATATATATTTTATTAAGCTATTACACACATAATTGTGTAATATATAAGACATGCAAATGTAAACATAATTACCATGTAAGATAAAAATATTTATTTTGATTTTGAAAACGAGCATGTGGTATGCAAAAAATCTCATTAATTTGCATAATTATATATAATATTTCTATGGAATTAGTTTTTGCAACCAATAATAATCATAAAATTCAAGAGATTTCTGCTCTTGTGGGCTCACTATTTCAAATAAAAAGTCTTGCTGACATTCATTGTTTTGATGAGATTCCCGAAACGGGGCAAACACTCGAAGAAAATGCCTTACAAAAAGCACGATACATATATACCAAATACGGATATAATACATTTGCTGATGATACTGGTTTAGAAATAGCTGCCTTAGGTGGAGCACCGGGCGTTCACACAGCTCGTTTTGCTGGTCTGCACTGTAACTCTGCCGATAATATTGCAAAAACCTTAAAAGTATTAGATGGTATTGAACAACGAGATGCGGTATTTAAAACAGTAATTGCCTGCATTTTACATGGACAAGAACATCTGTTTCAAGGAGAGGTGCATGGGTGCATTGCACATACAAGTATGGGAAACGGTGGATTTGGATACGACCCCATTTTTATACCCCAAGGCTTTGCTGTTTCATTTGCACAAATGCCTATAAATCAAAAAAATAAAATAAGCCATAGAGCAAATGCTATGGAACATTTTTTGCATTTTTTGCATACTTTAATAAAAAAATAATATAGTAATTTATGTAAAGATTGTATATTTGTTAAAACTAAAAAAAGAAACCGTGTCAGACAGTTTAGTAATTATTCCTACATATAACGAAAAAGAAAACATTGAGAAAATTATTCATAAAGTTTTTTCTCTCAAGAAAGATTTTCATGTTCTCATTGTTGACGACAATTCGCCTGACGGCACAGCAAACATTGTTGCTTCCTTACAATCGCAATATGCAGATAGGTTATTTCTATTAAACAGAACCGAAAAGCAAGGTTTAGGCACAGCATATATTGCCGCATTTAACTGGGCATTAGGACATTCGTATCAATTTATTTTTGAAATGGATGCCGATTTTTCTCATAATCCCGAAGATCTTGTGCATTTATATGCAGCATGTGCTCACGATGGTGCAGATTTATCTGTTGGTTCTCGCTATTGCAACGGAGTAAATGTTGTAAACTGGCCCATGAATAGAATATTATTATCATATTTTGCATCAAAATATGTTCGTTTTATTACCGGCTTAAAAGTACAGGATTCCACCGCAGGTTTTGTATGTTACACACGTAAAGTACTTGAAAAAATTGACCTTTCTCAAATTAAATTTAGAGGATATGCCTTTCAAATTGAAATGAAATTTAAAGCATGGAAACATGGTTTTTCCATTATTGAAGTTCCTATCATTTTTACCGAACGCAAAGAAGGTTCCTCAAAAATGAGTAAAAAAATTATAGGTGAAGCGGTTTTTGGTGTTATTCACATGAAAATAGCAAGTTGGTTTACTTCGAGTAAATAAAGTTTTATATGAAAAAAATTCTTCTTGCAAATGCAACTATCGTAAATCAAAATAAAGAGTTTTTAGGGAGCGTTCTTATTTCTGGCAATACTATCGAAGAGGTGTTTGTGGGTGCTATCCCCCATTCTATGAATCTTGATAGCATAGAATATATTGACTGTTCGGGCAAGTATATTTTTCCGGGAATTATAGATGATCAAGTGCATTTTAGAGAACCCGGTCTTACACATAAAGGAACTATTAAAAGTGAATCAAAAGCTGCGGTAGCAGGAGGAATAACATCATATATGGAAATGCCAAATGTAATTCCACAAACTACTACCATTCAAAATCTCGAAGAAAAATTTGCCCTTGCAGCTCGTGATTCGTATGCAAATTATTCATTTTATATAGGTGCAACCAACTCCAATATTGATCAACTAAAAGCAATAGATAAACGCATAACATGTGGCGTAAAAGTTTTTATGGGTTCAAGCACAGGAAACATGTTGGTTGATAATGACGAAGCCCTTACGGCAATATTTAAAAATGTGAAAATTCCTATTGCTACGCATTGCGAAGATGAAACCACAATACGTAAAAATTTAGAGCATTACACACATATATATGGCGATGCAATTCCTATACAATTTCATCCGCTTATTCGCAGTCGTGAAGCATGTATGAAATCCTCGTCTTTTGCAGTGCAATTAGCAAAAAAACATAATGCTCGTTTGCATATATTACATGTTTCTACTGCCGATGAATTACAACTTTTTGAATCGGGACCGGTTTCAAATAAACAAATTACCGCAGAAGTATGCGTACATCATCTTTGGTTTTCTGCCGATGATTATCACACAAAAGGAGCAAGTATTAAATGGAATCCAGCTATTAAAAACAAAGAAGACAGAGATGCATTACAGCAGGCAGTGTGTGCAAATATTATTGATGTAGTTGCAACCGATCATGCACCGCATCTGTATAACGAAAAAACAGGAAATTACACATCTGCCGCATCGGGCGGACCGCTTGTGCAACATTCTTTACTTGCAATGCTTGATTTACATACTCAAAATATATTTTCATTATCAGAAATTGTAACAAAAATGTGCCATGCTCCAGCAGAATTATTTACTATATATAATAGAGGATATATTGCAAAAGGCATGTTTGCCGATATTGTTGTGGTTGATTTGCACAAAAAAACTCATGTTACTCCCAACTCTCTTTTATACACATGCGGATGGTCGCCATTTAACGGACATACGTTTTCGTCAACAATAGATAAAACATTTGTAAACGGACAGCTTGTATATGCAAACGGACAAATTCATGATGTTCAGGCAGCTACACATTTAATTTTTTCGCGCTAAACTATGAAATCAAAAATACTGATTATTGACGACGCACACCCGTCTATGCTTCAAAAATTTGCCGATGCAGGTTGTATTGTTGAATACCATGAAAACTTGTCGGAACAAGAAATATATAACACAATACATGCTTTTGATGCAGTTGTTATTCGTTCAAAAATTGTTGCAAATGCCGCATTTATTGATGCTGGCAGCAATCTTAAATGTATAGGACGAATTGGAGCAGGAATGGAAACAATTGACATTGCGTATGCTGAATCAAAAGGAATTCAATGTTTAAATTCACCCGAAGGAAATAGAGATGCTGTTGGAGAACATGCTGTTGGTATGTTATTGGCACTTGCCAACAATATTACAAAAGCCGATAAGGAAGTTCGCAGCTCTATTTGGGATAGAGAAGGCAATCGTGGATTCGAAATTATGGGTAAAACCATAGGAATTGTCGGATATGGCAATATGGGACAAGCATTTGCAAAAAAGTTATCAGGATTTGGTGCTCATGTAATTGCGTATGATAAATACAAGAAAAATTTTTCTGATGAGTATGCACAAGAATGTTCTTTAGAATATCTTCAAAAACACGCTGATATTATAAGTTTTCATGTACCCCAAACTCCAGAAACCATTGCCATGTGCAACGCACATTTTATAGCAGCATGTGCAAAACCCTTTGTGCTTATTAATACCGCACGTGGAAAAGTTGTGTGTACCAATGATTTAGTTGCGGGCATACAATCAGGAAAAGTTCGTGCCGCAGCTTTAGATGTTCTTGAATATGAATCCTTTAACTTTCAAGATTTTCTTACCGATGCAATGCCCGAAGCATTTGAATATTTACGCACATCTCCTAAAGTGCTTTTCACCCCTCATATTGCAGGCTGGACAGTAGAATCAAAAGAAAAATTAGCTTCAATTCTTGCAGATAAAATTATTGCCTGTTTAAAACAACATAAAACAGTATAACACATCAAAATAAACAATACATGCTCACAAAAATTATTCGTATCACAATTATATTTTTTTTTGTTTCGTGTAATGTGTATGCACAAAATATTAATATTGCCTTATTTCATGGTGTTTCTATACCGTCTTTTACCTGCACCGTTCACGAAGGAAAATATGATGTTTTAGTTGGTAATGAAGTGATTTTTAGCTTAGAACCAAATGATGTTGTTGAATTTTCGATACGAAGAAACAAAATACATGTTTCATCAAAAAAAGGTTCTACAACAAGCAATAGCCCCGTTTTTATTCGTGGATTACAAGACATTTGCTTTTTTACTTTATCGCATCCTTTACTCAAAGGCAAGCCACGTTCGTATGACAATGATATGTTTGTTTCTTTAGAACAAGGTTCCTTTAAAATTATAAATGATGTAAATTTTGAAAAATATATTGCTGGCGTAGTTGAGTCCGAAGGAGGCTCAAAAGCACCTTTAGAATATTATAAAGCACAAGCAATTTTATGTAGAACATACGCATCAAAATATTATACAAAACATTTACACGAAGGTTTTAATTTATGCGATGCAGAACATTGCCAAGCATATAAAAGTAGATGTTCCTATAATCCAGCAATACTTGACGCTGCACTGCAAACTGCTGGTTTAGTGGTAGTTGATTCATCTCGAAATTTAATTTCCGCTACATTTTATGCAAACTCAGGAGGACAAACAGTTAATTCCGAAGATGTTTGGCTCACCGCCGTGCCATATTTACGTTCAATACAAGACACCTTTAGTATTGGCATGAAAGGATATGAATGGCATAAAGAAATATCGGTACAAGAATGGAAGCAGTATTTACAATCAAAAGGGTTTTCATTTGAACCATACCAAACATTCACACCTTTTACCATAGATTCTTCAAAAACGCCATGCGATTCTCTTGTATATATTGAAGATGAGCAAAGCATGCGTGATTCTTTGTATTCTGCTGACTCTCTTGCAATTGTTACAATTGACAGCTGTCAACAATATACGTATGACACCATTTGGCATGTAAAATCTCAAATTAATTTCCCCATAGATTATACATTTGAACAAAAAGAGCGAAAAAAATATTTTTCGTTTCGTGAATGCGATACCCTGCTCCGTTTACGAGAAATTAGAAGCGATTGGAAATTACGCTCTACATTTTTTACAATTACACAAAACAACAATACAATTGTCTTCAATGGAAAAGGGTACGGACATGGCGTAGGATTATCACAAGAAGGAGCTATGCGTATGGCAGATTTACAATACACCTACGATCAAATTATAAAATATTATTTTACAGGAGTTCAAATTATGAGCATTCAAGCCGTTCGGTTTTTTCAAATAGAATAATCGGTTTTTACTGCTAAAATGTAAAGGAGATAGGTATTGTAAATAAATTACAGTTCTTTATTGTGTATTATTTTTATTGATAAACATTTTTACGCCACTATTTTTATATGTACCACAAAAAAAAATTGTATTTTTGAAGTGAATTTTTAACACATTTACAATATGCATATAGCTATAGCAGGTAATATTGGCGTTGGAAAATCAACGCTTGCAGGTTTATTAGCAAACCATTATGATTGGGATGTGAATTACGAAGATGTTGACGAAAACCCATATCTTGATGATTTTTATCGTGATATGAAAGCATGGGCTTTTAATCTTCAAATTTATTTTATGCACAGCAGACTGCAGCATATTATGAATATTCACGACTCAGGAAAAAATGTTGTGCAAGACCGTACAATATACGAAGATGTTTATATTTTTGCTCCAAACCTTCACGAAATGGAGCTTATGGCAACTCGTGATTTTGAAACCTATTTTTCTTTGTTTCGCCAAATAGAAAAACTTTTGCAACCACCCGATTTACTTATATATTTAAAAGCTTCAATTCCTACACTTGTAAAACGAATTCAATCCAAAGGTAGAGAATATGAAAATGCGATTCGCATTGATTATCTTGAAAGTCTTAACAAACGATATGAAACATGGGTTAAATCATATGATTTAGGTAAAATACTTATCATAGATACCGATGCTATCAATTTTATTGATCGTCCGCAAGATTTTAGTTCTATAGTAAATAAAATTGATGCCGAGTTATTTGGTTTATTTTAATACATAACATGTTTTTTTACTCTTTAATATCAAACTATAATGAAAAACGAATCTCATTATTCTTTTAATTCAAATGACTTACTCTTTCGAGTTTTTTTATATAAAAAGCAATTATTTATACTGTCTGCCATTGCTTTCGTAATTTCTATTATAATTGCTTTTTTTGTTATTACACCTTTGTATAAGTCAAGTGTAATATTATTCCCAGCTCCTTCAACCTCTATTTCACAATCGCTTATTTCAACGTATAATTCATATCGTTCCGAATCGGTGTTTGGAGAAGAGGAAGAATTAGAGCAAATTCTTCAGGTTTTGCAAAGTGATGAATTGCGTGAACGAATTATTGAAAAACACGATTTGTGGAATCATTATAAAATTGATAAAGATAAAATTGCATATCCTCGCGATAAAATGATGAAGCGGTTTTATAGTAGAATTAATTTTGGACGTACAAAATATATGGCTGCCGAAATTGAAGTGTTTGATACTGACCCTAAAAAAGCAGCAGACATAGCAAATGACATTACACTTCTTATTGATTCTGTGATGAATACCATGATAAAAGAACGCACAAAAGAAGCGTTTGAAATAGTTCATTACGAATATCACGAAAAAGTTGAACAAATTCAACAACTTGAAGATTCTCTTGCACTTATTATGAAAAAAGGGGTTTTTGATTTTGAATCACAATCAGAAGTGTTTAATAAAGCATACGCTGATGCTCTGGCTGCGGGAAATACACGAGGTGCCGAACGGATAAAACAAAATTTAGATACGCTCGCAAAATACGGAAGTGCGTATGTATCTATCAGAGATTTTTTATTGTATGAAAAAGAACAATTGAGCTTATTAAATGCTCGTTATAAAGATGCAAAAGTAAATGCCGAACGTGAACTCACTCATTATTTTGTGGTAAATAAAGCATACGAGGCAGATAAAAAAGCTAAACCAAAACGCATCGTAATTGTAATGATTTCTACAATCTCTACATTTCTTTTCGCATTTGTACTGCTCATTATAATTGATTTATTGCGAGAATTCCGTCAAAAAGAAACTGTTTTATTTAAAGAAAACAATTAGGTGCAACAAACAACAATTATAAAATTGTATGTGTTTACTGCTCTTTTTATAGCGGCAAGCATGTTTTTCACATATCATGATTCTTTTTTAATACATGCTATTCCATTTATAATTGCATTTGTACTACTGACTTTTTTTTCGTTACGGCACACTATGTTACTTCTTGTTTTTTGTGTACCTTTTTCTATTGAATTGTCGGTGCTTGTTCCTAACACCTCTTTTGACATGAGCCTGCCAACCGAGCCGCTTTTGTTTGGAATTATGGGCATTTTTTTTCTTAAATTACTCACCGAGCGAACGTTTGATAAACGCGTACTTACGCATCCAGTTTCTATATGTATTTATGTGTATTTACTATGGCTTGTGTTAACTACTATTACTTCTGAAATGCCATTTGTTTCTTTTAAATATCTCCTTGTGCGTATGTGGTTTATAGTAACTTTTTATTTTTTAGTTACGCAATTGGTGCACGATAAAACATATATATCTAAATATATTTGGGCATATACATTTGGTTTGCTTATCGTTATTGCCATTACAATTATAAAGCATGCAAATCATGGATTTACACAAAAAGCTGGGCATTTTGTTATGCATCCATTTTTTAACGACCACACTTCGTATGGAGCAGCATTAGCTATGATTTTACCTGCAATACTTATTTTACGACGATTCACAAAAAACAGCTTTAATGTACGATTTATACACATGTGTGTTATTGGAATTATTCTTATTGCATTAGTGCTTTCATACACAAGAGCGGCATGGGGAAGTGTTGTAATTATAGCTGGTATTTGGCTTATGATTACGTTAGGAATAAAATTACGTTCGTTTATTTTTATTGGTGTACTTAGCATTGCCATCGTGCTACCATTTGCACATGATATTCAGATTGCTCTTACAAAAAACGATGAGGTGTCGAGTACCGATTTTACATCGCATGTAAAATCCATGTCAAATATTACTACCGACGCCTCTAATCTTGAACGGATTAATCGCTGGAATTGTGCATTGCAAATGTTTCAAGAACGCCCTGTTTTTGGTTGGGGACCGGGAACATATATGTTTTTATATGCACCATTTCAACACTCGAAAGACAGAACTATTATTAGTACAAATGCAGCCGATTTAGGCAATGCTCACAGCGAATATCTTGGATTGCTCTCTGAAGCGGGTTTAATGGGCATGCTTTCGTTTATTTTTATTATACTTGTAACCGTATATGTTGCATTTAACTTGTATCATAATACATCGAATGAGTTTTACAAACAAATTTCGCTGTTTTTAATTTTAGGACTTATTACCTATTATATTCACGGATTTCTTAATAATTTTCTTGATACAGATAAAATTGCGGCTTTGTTTTGGGCATACACGGCAATTATTGTAAGTTGTGATATTGACGAAAAAGAAAAACGAAAAGAAAAAAATATTGCAAATACCTCATCACTATGAATCGTATAGAAGTTTGTTATTCTCCTGCATTATTTGATTTATATAAAAATAAAGATGCCTATGTTGTTGTGGTAGATGTACTTCGTGCCACAAGTTCAATTTGCACGGCATTTTCACATGGAGTTTCAAGCATTATTCCTGTAAAAACACGCGACGAAGCCTATGCTTACAAACAAAAGGGATTTCTTGTTGCTGCCGAACGTGATGGCATAAAGTTAGATTTTGCTGATTTTGGAAATTCACCATATAATTTTTCAAAAGAAAATGTTTTTGGCAAACATGTAGTATATAGTACCACAAATGGCACAAAAACTATTCAAATAGCTGCACATTCAAAAGGTGTTTTAATAGGAGCTTTTTCAAATATTTCTACACTAACTAACTGGATTGCTAAAAAAAATGCTCCTGTTATTATTTTATGTGCGGGTTGGAAAAACAAGTATAATATTGAAGATTCAGTATTTGCAGGTGCATTAACCGAACGCTTGCTTGCAACAAACGCATTTTATACCGATTGCGATTCTGCACATGCGGCTCTTGATTTATGGAAACATAACAAACATGATTTGCGTGCTTTAATAGATATATGTGCACAACGAGAACGATTACGCAAAAATAAACTTGATGATTGCATTGATTTCTGTTTGCAACTTGACAGCTGCAATGTTGTGCCTATATTTAACGGAACTGCTCTTGTAAACGCTGAAATATAAACAAGCAACTATTATTACATAGTATTTGATTCTCTGTTAGTATCGTAACATTTTTTTATAATACACATATGATTGCGTATTAATTTTCACCACATACATTCCTCCTTGCAAGGTAGATAAATCAATTACCACAGTGTTTTGTGCTATATTATTCATTTTTAAAACACTCGTGCCTAAGATAGAAAATAATTCAACACTCTGTATCATTTCATCTTCAGATGAAATAGTACATAGGTAAGCATTATCAAACGCAATACGAATAGCATCATCAGAATTATGTACCGTAACAATTTCAGAAGGATTTTGTGCATGCAGTGTTATTTTATCTTGATACACACAATGTGCACTATCTTTTTCTACTCTATATTGCCCAATCGCATTGTTTGCATCAGTAAGCGTAAGATACGGTTGTGATGAAGTTGCTGTTTTTACACCATTTTTATACCATGTGTACGTTACATCAATATGTGCTTCTTCGTTTGTTTGTATTGTAAAAGGAAAATTCATTTCAGACACATTTAAATCTTCACCAATATTTACGGTACCCGTGCACGATATTCCCGCATCAATAGATGCAATAAACCTTACAAGAGATCGTGCCATTTTATCATGAGTAGCTATTGTTGGGTGCCAATCTTCGCCATAAGGAGCAGATTGTGGATTCATTTTAAAGAAAAACACATGATTATCACCAGAATCTGCAAAATGATTTACCACAGCTGAGGTATATGACTGAATACGCGTCCAATGTTTTTGATTTTCTGGATACGAATCACTCATCATCACGCCCACAGCACAAATAATAGTTGCATGTGCATAATATCCACGTAGTTTTTCAACAAACGCAATATACGTATCAACAAATAGCGCAGAATCAACGGTGTATGCAGATGATGCGGCTTCGGCACTAAAATCATTTGTTCCTAAATTTATAACAATAATATCAGGCACATATCGTGTATTATCCCATGTTACCGTTGCGTTATCTGCAATAACTTGATCATATATTTTAGGTAGCGTACCTGCTGTACTTCCATCATTATTTTGATATAATCCTCTACCCGAATATGCAACACAAGAATATTGTGCTTGTAATTCACGTGCTGCAATGGCTCCCCATGCCATATAATTATTTTCATTTACAGAAGTAAAACCAGATTTTGGAGGATTTTGCGAACTTTCATTTCCGTATCCACATGTTATAGAATTTCCAATAAATTCTATTCGTGTATTTGGCAAGGCATCGGGTGCCACCAAAGAATGTCCTGCATCAACATAAAATCCCTTAAACACCACCGTGCCAACAAAACTTTCGGTACGTTTAAATATTTCAACAGAATGCACACCCTGTGGTAAATTATGTGCTAAATTATATTCATTTTGCGAAGGCGATATTGCAAGTACAAAAGGCTCTTGTTCATCAATAATAACAGTAAAATAATTGGTAGAACTTGCACCTCCACCTCCATTTTGACTTAAAATTGCCGTAATTGACGTTCCTGTAAAATTTGCTTTAATGCTTACTCCGGGAAAAGCAAATGCAATTTCATCAATATTTGCATCATCTATTCGTCCAAAATACTGAATGTTCGAATCAGCAGAAGTAATAAATCGTGTAGGTTGTGCGTATGCGCCTATAGTACAAAAAGTACATACAAAAAGAAACAATACATTTTTTGCGTTCATGATATATGTTTTAAATTTCTATATATAAGGAACACAAATATATATAAATAATGTGATTTTTGATTTGCAAATTAACAATTATTACAAATACAATTTCACAAGAAAATTTAAAATGTATCAAGTGTTTCTAACACAGACGTAACAAAATCAATTGTATGTGCAACATCTTGTTTATGAACAGATTCCACAACCTGATGCAAATGTCGAGTTGGTATTGAAATTGCCCCCGCAATAGCACCACCTGCCACCATTTTTTGAAGCATTGCAGTATCAGTTCCTCCCGCTTGGAGAATTTCGGCTTGCCACGGAATATTTGATGTTTGAGCTATCTGTTTCAAATGTTTCACAAGACCTTGATGCGTAACCACCGAAGCGTCCATAATTTTAATAGCAGGTCCTTTTCCCAAATGTGTAACCTGTTCGGCAGGTGTACTTCCGGGCAAATCAAATGCAATAGTTGTATCAAGAGCAAGAGCAATATCAGGTTGAATTTGAATAGTAGCCACCTGTGCTCCTCGCAATCCCACCTCTTCTTGCGTAGTAAATACTGCATAGGTATCAAAAGGCAAGGTTTTTTTAGATGCTTTTTTCATTGCTTCAATAAGCACATACACCGAAATTCTATTATCGAGAGATTTTCCGTTTACGCACTCACCCATTTCAATAAGTTCGCGTTCGCGTGTAATAGGAGTTCCAATTTCCACCAAAGCCTCAACCTCTTTTTTGGGCAATCCCAAATCAATAAAAAAGTCAGTTAATTTTACTTTTTTCTCACGTTCTTCGGGCGACATTACATGAATAGGTTTTGATCCCATAACCCCAACAATATCTTTTTTCCCATGCACTATTACTCTTTGTGCCGAAAGGGTTTTTGGGTCAAATCCCCCCAAAGGAGCAAACATAAGAAACCCCTGTTCGTCAATATGCGTAACAATAAATCCTATTTCGTCCATATGAGCCGCAATCATTACTTTTTTAGGATTCGTACCCTTTCGAAATGCATACACATTTCCCATATTATCAACCGTAATAGAATCTACATGTTCAGAAATTTCTTGAATAATAACATCACGAATTTTATCTTCAAAACCCGGAGCACCAGGCGTTTCGCTTAATTTTTTTAATAAAGGAATATTCATACTATTATTTTTAAGACACAGATCGCACAGAAGCATGAGCATGTGCAAAACGTTCACGTGCAAAATCTACCGTTATATGTAATTTTTTCACTTTTTTTGATGGATATTCAAACATTGCATCAACCATTATCGACTCACAAATAGAGCGTAATCCACGAGCACCTAATTTATATTCAATAGCTTTATCAACTATAAAATCATAGGTTTCATCATCAAAAACTAAATCAATTCCATCAATTTTAAACAATGCAGTATATTGTTTTATCAGTGCATTTTTAGGTTCCGTAAGAATTTGACGAAGCACATTTCTATCAAGCGGATTTAAATTTGTGAGCACAGGTATTCTCCCTATAATTTCGGGAATGAGTCCGTATGTACGTAAATCTTGCGGAGCAACATATTGCAAAAAATTATCTCTATTAATTTCGGCAGTTCGTTCTTTTGTGCCAAAACCAACCACCTGTGTATTTAACCTTCGTGCTATAATTTTGTCGATACCTTCAAACGCACCGCCACACATAAATAAAATATTTTTTGTATCAACTGGTATCATTTTTTGGTCAGGATGTTTTCTACCGCCTTGTGGTGGTACATTTACAACAGAGCCTTCAAGCAATTTTAACAATCCTTGTTGCACCCCTTCTCCAGAAACATCACGAGTAATAGAAGGATTATCGCCTTTACGTGCAATTTTATCAATTTCATCTATAAACACAATTCCTTGTTCGGCAAGAGGCACATTATAATCAGCAGCCTGTAAAAGTCGCACTAACAAACTTTCGATATCCTCGCCCACGTATCCCGCTTCGGTAAGCACCGTTGCATCAACAATAGCAAAAGGAACATCAAGCAATTTGGCAATTGTTTTTGCCAACAAAGTTTTTCCTGTTCCAGTTTCGCCCACCAACATAATATTTGACTTTTCAATTTCCACCTCATCAGCAACTTTTTGAGAAAGTCGTTTATAATGGTTGTACACCGCCACCGACAAAACCTTTTTTGCGGTATCTTGCCCAATAACATATTGGTCGAGATGTGCTTTTATGTCGGCAGGTTTTATAAGTTTAAATCCAGTTTTCCCCGTTTGTTTGTATGTTAGTTCCTCTGTAACAATTATATGTGCTTGTTCAACGCAATCGTTACAAATATCTGCATGCATGCCCGAAATAAGCATGGGAGCCTCTTCTCTTGGACGTCCACAAAAAGAACAAAAATCTTTTTTCATATATTTTTTTTTAGGGCTGTAAAGATATAAAAACCTACAGTATTTTATGTGATTTTATACAAAGAACTAAAAATCACTCAGTGTTTTGAATACACAAACTCATATCGGCATAATGTATAACAACCTTATATTTATCAAAAAAATCCCCTCCTAATAATCCTGCAATAGGTTTATTTACAAAGCGTGAATATATAGAATTCACATGGCTTAGCGACATTGAAACAGCTTGAAAATCATGACATATAAAATCACCAAATTGAATTTGTTTTATCTGCACAAACTCACCGTCAATCATACCTTGTATATGCGATGATTCAATTGATTCTACTTCAATTTTCTCATGTTCTACATGTTCAAGAATAGCAGTATCTATTACAGATTTTGATGCACCCGTATCAAGAATAAAATACGAATCAACACCTATATCAGATGGTATTAAAATATGAATTCCATCGCTATCGAGAAACACTTTTTTTAATGGAATAAGATGTGTTTTAGTATTTTTAGTCATAGCAACAAAAATAAGGGAAAATATGATATATAGTGTGTAGGCATGAAAAAATATTCATGCAAACATCAACAATAATAAATCACTAAAAAAAACAAGCACATACTTTTTTTTAGTATATTGCAAAAAAAAACGCACAAATATTTTTTTGTGTGTACATTCATTATTTTAAGACTGTTTAATGGAAAAGAAACAATTTAAATTAGAATTTAATTTTAATTCTTCACCAAGAATTTTATTTAATCGACTTTCTACAACATCAGGTTTAGCAGAATGGTTTGCCGATGATGTGAATTTTGAGAACAATCAAAAAACATTTATTTTTACATGGGACGGACACGAAAGCAAAGCTAATATTATTGCTCAAAAAGACCTTACATTTATTCGGTTTCGGTGGGAGGACGAAGAAAACGAAAAAGCATATTTTGAATTTAAAATAAATGTTGAAGAACTCACCGGTGATGTGGCTCTTATAATTACTGATTTTGCAGAAGCAGACGAAATTGACGACGCAATTCAATTATGGGAAACACAAATTGAACAATTAAAAACAATTTTAGGTTCGTAATTTATTGCGATTTGTATGCTTGGCATAAAAAAACTCGATAGGCTTATCATAAAATCATATATTAGTCCTTTCATAATTACTTTTTTTGTTACCACATTTATTTTATTACTTCAATTTTTGTGGAAGTATATTGACGATTTAGTTGGAAAAGGTTTAGATTGGAACATTGTAGTAGAACTCCTTTTTTATGCCTCTATGGGGCTGTTAGAAATGTCGCTTCCACTTGCAATTTTAGCCGCTTCAATTTTTGTGTATGGCAATTTAGCCGAAAACAATGAACTTATTGCCATGAAATCTGCGGGAATTTCACTTCCCCGCATGATGCGTCCTCTTATTTTTGTAAACATAGTTATAGCATCTTTTGCATTTGTATATTCAAATAATGTGTTGCCCTATTCAAATCTTAGGTTATGGTCGCTTATGTTTGATGTTCGGCGTCAACGTCCCGAAGTAAATATAAAAGAAGGAGTGTTTTTTGATGGTATTGAAAAAATTCGCATAAAAACCGAAAAGAAAAATCCACAGACAAACATGATGTATTCAATCATGATTTATGACCACAGAAGCGACAACGGAAATACCAATGTAACCATTGCTGACTCTGCGCTTATGCAAGTTACTCCCAATGAGCAATTTCTTATGTTAACGCTCTATAATGGTATTAGATATGATGATTTATTTGACAATACCAATCCGCGTGAAACTCGTGAAAAGCGCCCATTTCGTCAACAGAAATTTTCAAAACAAGAAGTTCTTTTTGCGCTTGACCCTACCGAATTTAACCGCACAAACTTAGAGTTGTTTCGCCATAATGCACGTATGCAAAATATGACACAACTTGTAACAACTCTTGATTCAATTAAAAAAAACAAGGTTGTTTCAAACGACAAAGCATTTCAACATTTTTTTACATATAATGTGTTTAAAAGTTTAAATACTCGAAGCGAAAAAACCTCACCAATTTCAATAGATTCACTCTTTGAAAACATGTCGGAAGTGCAAAAAATTCAAGCATTTTCAAGAGCAAAAAACTTTGCACGATCCGCAGAATCATATCTAACAACCGCTGTTGATGATATTGTGGACCAAAACATTGAATTTAATAAACATAAAATTGAATTACATAAAAAATTCACACTTGCATTTTCTTGTTTTATTATGTTTTTTGTGGGTGCTCCATTTGGGGCTATTGTAAGAAAAGGCGGATTAGGTGTTCCTATCATTTTTTCATTTATTTTCTTTTTAGTATATTATATTATAAGTATGATTGGCGAAAAAGGAGTAAAATCTGCTGAAATGAATGCGGTTGTTGGAATGTGGTTTGCCACATTTATAGTGTTTATTATTGGGGTTTATTTTACCTTTCTTGCAACAAAAGACCGTATTATTACATCGCCAAAACAATTAGTTGAAAATTTAAAAAAATATAGAATAAGTAAAATTATTAAACGCGTAACACAAAGTTATTCGCAAAAAAAACATTGTTAATTTATACAAAGTGAAAATACTTCAGATTTGCAACAAATTTCCTTACCCTCCTAAAGATGGCGGTGTAATTGCAACATACAACATGTTAAAAGGATTTTATATTACAGGACATGCGGTAACAATTGCAACAATAAACACATCAAAACATTATACAGACAAAGCGAGTTTGCCTTTTGAAATTGGTCAAATGGCAAATTATTATGATATGTATAAATATACAAATCCTCATGTTTTTGGAGCATTATGGAATTTGTTATTTTCAAACAAGCCATATACCGCTACGCGTTTTATGTCAAAAAAATTCAAAAAAGTTCTTGATGAGATTTTCATTTCAAACACATTTGATATAATTCAAATAGAAGGTTTGTACATGTGTCAGTACATACCGTACATTCGAAAATATTCTAATGCACCTATCGCATATCGCGCTCATAATATTGAATTTGAAATATGGGAGCGACTTTGGAAAAAAACCAAAAATCCTATTAAAAAGGCGTACTTTTTTTCTGTAGCAAAACGTGTCGCTCGATTTGAAAAATCATATATAAATGTTTATGATATACTTGTGCCTATAACACAACGCGATTTAAATAAATATAAAGAACTTGGCAACACAAAACCCTCTTTTGTTGCTCCAACGGGAGTATTTGTAAAGGATTATCAATCAAAACCATTTTCGGGCGATATATCTTTATTTCACATAGGAGGATTGGATTGGGCTCCAAATCAATACGGATTATTATGGTTTGTAAAAAATTGTTGGGAAGATATTAGAAAACTACACCCACATATTTCATTTAAAATTGCTGGACGAAATGCACCAAAATGGTTTGTTAAAAAAATGAGTGCCCCAGGTGTTGAGTTTGTTGGAGAAGTTGAAAGTTCACGAGATTTTATGACAAATCATGCTATTATGGTTGTGCCTCTACTTGCTGGAGGTGGCATGCGTATTAAAATTGTTGAAGGACTTGCCTATGGTAAAGTTATTATTTCCACATCGGTAGGCGCTGAAGGCATTTCGGCACAGCATGAAAAAGAAATTTATATTGCCAATACAACAGAACAATTTGTTGCTGGCATTACAGAACTTATAAATAATTCTGAATTATTTCGTTCAATTGAAAAAAATGCAATTACTTTTGTACATCAAACGTACGATAATAATAAAATTATTCAAGAGCTTATAGATTTTTACCAACAACATGTACCTCGTAATTGAAATAATATTTTGGGTTTGTGTAGCAAGTGTTCTTCACACATATTTCATATATCCGGTGCTTTTGAAAATATTATCTACTTCAAAAAAACAAAACACCAATATATATAAACCTTCTGATGCGTTACCATACGTTTCTATTATTATTGCAGCACACAATGAGGAAGCCGTTATAGAAGAAAAAATCACGAGCATATACAATACAAACTATCCATATGATAGATTTGAAGTGCACATAGGTTCAGATAATTCTACTGATGCTACAAATCAAATCATACAAAAACACGCAGAAATACATTCAAACCTACATTTACATGCGTTTACAGAACGACAAGGAAAAGCACAAATAATTAATCCTCTTGCTCAACAATCAAAGGCGGAAATTTTAATACTAACCGATGCTAATGTGTTTTTTGAACCTCATACAATGTATGAACTCATAAAACATTATAAAAATCAAGATATAGCGTTAGTAGGCGGCAGAATTATTAATACTAATATTAAAAAAACGGGCATATCATATCAAGAAAAAACATATTTAAACAACGAAATTCTTATAAAATATAGAGAAGGCATTTTATGGGGCACCATGATTGGTGCCTTTGGAGGCGTATATTCAATTAGAAAAGAAAATTATCATCCTGTTCCTAAAAATTATTTTATGGATGATTTTTATATAACTATGTGCGTAATTCAAGATGGAAAAAAAGCTATAACCGAATTACATGCCACCTGTCACGAAGATATTTCAAACATAATTCAAGAAGAATTTAAACGAAAAGTAAGAATTTCTATTGGTAATTTTCAAAACCTATCAAGTTTTTGGAAACTTATGCTCAACCCATTTTCAAGTAAAGGATTTAGTTTCATCTCGCATAAGGTGTTACGCTGGATTACGCCATTTTTATTATTACTTTGCATACTATGCAGTGTCCTGCTTTTTTCAAAAAATATTTTGTATTCATACCTATTTTTTATACAAATTGGGTTACTTTTGTTACCAATTATAGATGTAATATTAAAATCGTTTCATATTCATAATGCAGTATTACGATTCTTCACACACTTTTATAGTATGAACACTGCATTATTTGTCGGTTTTTTTAGATTTTTAAAAGGAGTTGAATCAAATGTGTGGCAACCAACAAAGCGGAATCAATAAAAAACTCAATTCAATTGAGGAAGCAATTCAAGACATTAAACAAGGAAAAGTAGTAATTGTTGTAGATAATGAAGATCGTGAAAACGAGGGCGATTTTGTGTGTGCAGCAGAATGCATTACACCCGAAATTGTAAATTTTATGGCAACTCATGGGCGAGGACTTATTTGTGTTTCCTTACCCGAAGATCGCTGTGAAGAACTTGATTTAGACCTGATGGTGGATAAAAATACGGCGACATTTGAAACGCCATTTACTGTATCAGTAGATTTAATTGGACAGGGCTGTACAACTGGTATTTCTGTGTTTGATAGAGCAAAAACTATTAAAGCACTTGTAGATCCTTCTACAAAACCCGAAGATTTAGGACGACCCGGACATATTTTTCCACTTAAAGCAAAAAATAAAGGTGTTTTAAGAAGAGCTGGACACACCGAAGCTGCGGTTGATTTAAGTAAACTTGCAAACTTACAGCCCGGAGGTGTGTTGGTGGAAATCATGAATGAAGACGGAAGCATGGCACGTTTGCCAGAATTATTAAAAATAAGCGAAAAATTCAACTTAAAAATTATTTCAATTCGAGATTTAATTGCCTATTTAATTGATAAAGTTGAATTAGTTGAAATGGGAGAACGGGTAAAATTACCAACCGATTTTGGTAATTTTGACCTTATTCCTTTTAAGCAACTTTCAAATGGATTAGAACATATTGCCATTATTAAAGGGGAATGGGAAGAAAATGAGCCTGTATTAGTTCGGGTACATTCGTCTTGTGTTACGGGAGATATTTTTCACAGTAAACGATGCGATTGCGGACATCAATTACAAGAAGCTATGACGCGTATTGAAAAAGAAGGTAAAGGTGTTGTGTTATATATGAATCAAGAAGGACGAGGAATTGGACTCTTGAATAAAATAAAAGCATATAAATTACAAGAAGAAGGATTTGATACGGTTGAAGCAAATATTAAACTTGGCTTTAAAGATGATGAACGTGATTACGGCGTGGGTGCTCAAATTTTACGAAAAATAGGTGTCAGAAAAATGCGTTTGCTCACAAATAATCCAAGAAAACGTGCAGGATTAGAAGGACATGGATTAGAAATTATTGAAAATGTACAAATTGAAATCCCTACAAATAAATATAATGAATTTTATATGGAAACGAAAAAAAATAAAATGGGACATACTCTTCATTTTTGTACACGCGATTAATAATACAACTCTCAATAAACATGGAATCTTTATATCCTCTTACTTTTTTTCCTCAATATAAAACTCGCGTGTGGGGTGGCTCAAAATTCTCACAGGTTTTTTTGCGAACAAATGCTCCGCAACAAAAATGCGGCGAAAGTTGGGAAATATCTGCTTTGCCTGAGCATGTTTCTCTTGTGCAAAATGGATTTTTAGCACAAAATTCACTTGAAGAACTCATTGAAGTGTATATGGACGAAATTGTTGGTGCTAAAATATATGAGAAATTTGGATTGGATTTTCCGCTCCTTATTAAATATATAGATGCAAACGATGTTCTTTCGGTACAAGTTCACCCAAATGATGAACTTGCTAAAACAAAACATAATTCATACGGAAAAACAGAATTGTGGTATGTTATTCAAGCTGACCCAGATGCAGAACTTATTATGGGTTTTAACAAAGAAATAACTGCCGAAGAGTTCAAAAAAGCTATAAATTCCCGCACAATTACTAACAAATTAGCAGTACAAAAAGTTTCTGCTGGAGATATTTTTTATATTCCTGCTGGACTTGTACATGCTATTGGAAAAGGTATTTTATTAGCTGAAATACAACAATCATCAGATATTACCTATAGACTGTATGATTGGGACAGAGTTGACGAACATGGACAAGCAAGAGAATTACATATTGACGATGGAATACAAGCAATTGATTTTTCTCTTACAAACACACAAAAAATTTCATATACACAACCAAAACACGGCACCGAAAAAATAATTAATAGTCCTTTTTTCACCATAAATATTATTTCAGCTCAACAACCAATGCTGAAGGATTATTATATTATTGATTCTTTTGTTATTTATATGTGCGTTGAAGGCTCTGCAAACATTACATACCACAATCAACAAACTGTTTCTATTTCTAAAGGACAAACAATGTTGATTCCATGTAATGTGTACGAAATCACCATTACTCCTCTCCCATCGGTTACTTTGTTAGAAGTGTATATGTAATTACAGCTAAAAATCGTAATAATAATTATGTAATGTGGTTCTAAACGCCACATAATACATAAATTGGTTTTTGTTAAGAATATCAGAATTTTGTGTTCTATGTGTAACGCCTGCCGTAATATTCATAGCATTTTTGGGATTAATGAGATATGACACCGAAAAATCCTTATATATAACAGTATTTTGAATAGCATGTTCCGCAAGCGAGTTTCCGTATTCTAATGTTCTTATTTGATATAATTTAAAAATATCGTTTCCATAATTGGTGCCTGCCGAATCTTGTCCATATACTAAATATTGGAATTTTGCTTCAAAAAACCAACGATTTATGTTGTAACGAACAAAAGAAACAGATTCATAAAAATTTGAGCCACGTGGATGTGCAAGCGGTTGCAAGGCATGTCCATAATTTTGTGATTCCAAAAAATGGGAATACATAAATGGACGAACAAGATTAATTTCAGACTGCACGTCTAAGTTTTTAACTCCTAAATCAAATGTTTTATATCCCATTTGAATAGCATATTTGTTGCCCCACCAACCATTACGAGCCTTAATTTCGGCAAGTTTAAATTCGTCTATAGCAATTTGTCCATAAAAAACATGGTTTTTAAATAAAGTGATTTTTCCTGAAACCCCCATTATTACATTGTCAGGAGAGCCAAGTTGAAATTCAACGGGACGAAGAAAAATAACAGGATTAAGATAATTAAAATCAAATCCTCTATAATTTCCTAATGTATCTTCATTGCTCCAAATAATAGTTTCAAATAAACCAACGTTGAGCCAATCTGTTACCGACCAATCAAGATAGTGCATCACATTCCATTTTATAGGAAAACGCGTATTTGGTAAATGCGGATTATCTATATACATATGTTGCGACCACATATTTATATATTTAATATTCCAAACATCTGTTGTGATTTTAAAATACGGGTAATTATGTGCATTATCTGAAAGCAAAATAGAGCGATATCCATCTCCCAAAAAATGTTTTCCGTGTCCAAATTGAAAATCAAAAATATCAGAAGGAACATATGAAATATACGCATTTGCAAACGCATAATCTAAACCATCTTCTTTAAAACGCTTTCCTCTACTTTGTCCGGGAATAGTATTTCTTCCAAGTTCCTTAATTCTATCATATCTATAATCTTTAAAATTTGATTGAATTTCGTAAAATGACGTATGCACAAAAATCTTGTTACGAACATCTGCATCTATAGTAAATCCACGAGAATTAATCCACCCTTGCACCGTATCTCCAAATTGACGAGATGTTTCAAAATTTCCCGCAGGATTAATAGTAAAATTAAAGTCAGGTGAATGATATTGAACATAGTTTTGATTTGTTGCATAGTTCAAAATTGCATTTTTTGGATTGGTAACAAATAATGTATCAATAGATACTATTTTTGAAATATCACGCACATTATAGGGCTTAATAGAGGTGTGAAAACGATGTTCAGAATTGTACACATATTTATCGTATGGACGATACGAATGATTTTGATAATTGGAATTTTGTGCTTGTGATACAAGACTAAAAAAAACACACAAAAACAAAAAGGGTTGTTTATAAGCCGTCACGTTTAAAAATAGTTTTTATTGTTTTAAGAATAATCATAAAATCAAGCTTTAATGACCATGTGTCAATGTATTGCAAGTCGAGTTCCATCCATCGTTTAAATGCAATTTTATTTCGTCCCGATACCTGCCAAATACATGTAATTCCAGGCTTCATAGATAATCGGCGAAGTTGCCATCGTTCATATTTATCAACTTCTGAAGGAATAGGAGGACGAGGACCAACAATAGACATATCGCCTTTGAGAACATTAAAAAATTGTGGCAATTCATCAAGACTTGTTTTTCTAAGAAACTTGCCAACACGCGTTACTCGAGGATCGTTTTTCATTTTAAACACTGGTCCATCTTGTTCGTTTTTTATATGATTTTTATGCAATTCTGCATAATCATTGCGTAATAATTTTTCTGCATTAGGCACCATGCTTCGGAATTTATATAAAATAAATTTTCGTCCACGCAATCCAACTCTTATTTGTTTAAAAATAATAGGACCTTTAGAATCTATTTTAATAAGTATTGCTATTAAAATAAATAAAGGAACTAAAACGATTAAAACAATAAACGACAATATAAAATCAATAATAGATTTAATACTTAAATAAATATAATTGTTTGGTGTGTTTTGAAACGTAAAAAATGGTATTTCATCAAGATATTGTATGCTTGATTTTGTTTGTGTTATATTTAAAAATTGTGATGACATACGAAACAAAACTCCTATTTCCATACATGAATAAATAATAGGAACTATTTGTTTTTTATCGAATATAGAATCGTTAAATAATACTTCGTCTACAGTGTGATTTTCTATGTATAATGAAATGTCAGTGTCAATAGGTAATAAATTATATATTTTAGTATATTTTTTTATAATTTCTTCATTTTCAGTAATTATGCCAATGATGCGATAGCCCCAAAACGTATTTTTCTCGATTTTTTCAATAAGATTTTCTAAATCTTCATTACCTATAAGAAGAGCATTGATTGTGTTTTTACCTTTTTTTCTATATTTTTTAAATATGTAGTAAATGTCAATTTTTAAAAGATATAATGTGACAAGATTTATTGCTGCAAATAATAAAATAATAATTCTGCTAACCGATTCAAGATTGAAAATAAAAATTATAAAAAATAAAAGCCCTATTCCGATGGCTACCAATAAAAAATATGCAAATAGGATATACGAATATGGGTTTACTCTATAAATACGCGAAATATTATAGAATTTTAAAAGAAAAAACCAAATTGGTCCAAGAAAAAATAAGAGAACTGCATAATCAGTAGAAATTTCAAGAGAACCTTTACGAATGTACATAGCCAGCAGAAACGTAATATATGTAACTATTACTTCTACTAATCCTATTACATTATTAATTATTTGCTCTTTTTCTTTAAGCATACTTTTTTTACTTAATCTCTACAAAAATAGGGCGTTTTTACTTATAAACAAATAGGCTTTTATATAAAAATATGATAATGTGCATTTATCATAAGATGAGTGTTTATAACACAATAAAAAAGCTGCGATTTTTATTTACAACTGCCTGTATATGTGCACTTTTTACCGCCGAGACAATGGTGTGTTTTGTTAATTAATTCCGTATATATGTGTAAAAAGAATTTGCACTCCAATTCCTATTAGTACTATTCCACCAAATAATAATAAGCGTCCTTGTAGGATATTTTCTATTTTTTTTCCAAAATAAATACCAAGTGTTGCAAAAGCAAATGTAGTTGCACTAATAATAGAAATGGCTGGAATTATTTTAATTAACAACACTCCAAAACCAATTCCAACAGCAAGAGCATCAATACTTGTTGCTATAGATATTCCAATTACAACAAGTGTTTTTGAAGGACAAAAACAACACTCTTTCTGTTCAGAATAGGTTATACCTTCATATATCATTTTTACACCTATAATAAAAAGTAATATAAATGCTATCCAATGATCATAATCTTCAACAATATGCATGCATTCTATTCCTATTTTCCAACCTAATAAAGGCATAAGTCCTTGAAAAAACGCCATACAAGCAGCAACTTTAAACATATGTGTTTTAGTAATATTAGGACTGCATGCTCCAATAGTTACACTTGCGGCAAAACTGTCGATAGAAAGTCCAATAGCAATAATTACAATTGTTATAAAACTCATTTTGATTGTTTTATAAAGCCAACAATTCGTTCAGTTTTTTTGTAACAGTTTCAAAAGAAAATTCGGCAACAATACGCGAACATTTTTCTTGAATATTTTGCGTACATAAATTTCCAATACTCCCTTTATGCGTGTGTATCACTGTTTTATCAGGAGAAAACGAACCGTTTTTTATATCCATACCAACTTGTTTATATGCGTCACGAAATGGCATACCTTCAAGCACTAAGCGGTTAACCTCATCAACACTAAATAAATAATCGTATATGGGTTTATCTATAATATCTTCGGAAATTATGATGTTTTTAAACAGCAACACCGCCATATCTATACACGAAATGAGTTCGGTAAAGGCTGGTAAAAAATGTTCTTTTATTATTTGTAAATCTCTGTTGTAGCCAAACGGTAAATTTGTTGTAATAAATGCTATTTCGGTAGGTAAAGCCTGTAATCTATTACATTTTGCACGAATCAATTCAAACACATCAGGATTTTTTTTGTGCGGCATTATGCTCGAACCGGTTGTAAATTCTTCGGGAAATGATACAAATGCAAAATTTTGACTCATAAACAAACACACTTCCATAGCCATTTTTGAAAGCGTAGATGCAACTGACGACAAAGCAAAACTTACGGTTTTTTCCACTTTTCCTCGTCCCATTTGTGCATACATCACATTATAATTTAAATCATCAAATCCTAACAATTCGGTTGTCATAGTTCTATCAAGAGGAAACGAAGAACCGTATCCCGCAGCAGAGCCAAGAGGATTTTGATTCGTGATTTTATATGCAGCTAATAATAATTGCAAATCATCAGTTAAACTTTCGGCATAACACCCAAACCACAGTCCAAATGAAGAGGGCATTGCAACTTGCAAATGAGTATATCCCGGTATTATAACGTGTTTATGTGCCTCGCTTAAAATTTGAAGTTGTGTAAATAATTCCTCAACGCTATCAACAGTTTCCATTAAAGCTTCGCGAATATAGAGTTTTAAATCGAGCAAAATTTGGTCGTTACGCGAACGTCCGCTATGAATTTTTTTACCCATATCGCCCAATTTTTCGGTAAGTAAAAATTCTATTTGCGAATGTACATCTTCAACACCCGGGTCAATAACAAAATCACCCTGCAAAATTATTTGATATATGTTTTTTAATTCTTTATGAATTTCTTGCATTTCTTCAGAAGAAAGTAATCCAATTGAAGCCAACATTTTAGTATGTGCCAAATTTCCGAGTACATCGGCTTTTGCCAGAATCAAATCAAATTCTTGATCTTTACCTACCGTAAAAGAATTTACCTTATCGTGTATTTGCACATCTTTTTTCCAAAGAGCAGTCATAATGTTTATATTTTGGTTATCGTAAGATTTTTAAGTAATGCTATATATGTATCTATTCCGTGAAATAATTCAGATTCAAAAATATATTCTTGTGCGGTATGAGAGCGATATGTGTCGCCAGGACCAATTTTTACTGTTGGAAAATTACTCATAACTGCTTGATCTGAAAGAGTTGCAGAACCAAACAATTCACAGCCAAGTTCAACACCACGTTGTACTAAAGCATGAGAACGAGAAATACTTGAAGAATTTAAACGAAAAGAACGTGCTTTTGTGTGTGATTTTAGAGATGCTGAAATAATATCAAAAACTTCTTTATTTGCATATCGTTCATTTGTACGCACATCAACCATAAACGTACATTCATCGGGAATTACATTATGTTGCTTACCAGCAGAAATTCCCGTTACGGTCATTTTTACCGCACCAAGTAAATCTGATTTTTTAGGGAACTCGTATGTTTGCAGCCATTGAATATCTTTTATAGCATTATAAATTGCATTTTCTCCTTGAGAATGAGCCGCATGCCCTGCAATTCCTTTTGCAACACAATCTAAAACTAATAAACCTTTTTCGGCAACTGCCATATTCATTCCCGTAGGTTCACCCACAATTCCAACAGATATATCACCTAATGTAGGTAAAACACATTCAATACCATTTTTTCCCGAAATTTCTTCCTCGGCAGAGGCAACAAATAGCAAATTATATGGTACATCTGAATCATTATAATAATGTAAAAACGTGCATATTAATGCCACAAGCGATGCCCCCGCATCATTGCTTCCTAAACCAAAAATTTTTTCCTCTACACACACCGCTTCATACGGATTGGTATTCCATCCCTCAACAGGTTTTACCGTGTCGTGATGCGAATTGAGTAATATTGTTGGTTTTGCTGCGTCCCAATGTGAGGAACGAACGATAACATTATTTTTGATTCTTTCAACAGGAATATTGCGTTCTGTAAAAACATGCATAATACGATTTGCAGTATGTTCTTCGTTTCCACTTATCGAAGGAGTTTGAATAAGTAAGCACAATAATTCTTTTGCAAACGAGTATAAATTGCAACTCATATTTTTTTGTTTTGTACAAATATATACAATTTTATAATTAT
>JAAYPM010000052.1 GCA_012519815.1 Bacteroidales bacterium | reverse complement strand
ATCTACTTCTACCGAATCGGTATATTCATACGTTTCTACTTGTTCGGTAAAGCTCTGCGTTACATTCAAATCTTCGCCATCGCCGGGAATATTTTCGTGTCCTGGCACATGCACTTTTATAGTATAAATTTCTGGAAACACATCTGCTATAAATTCACCTGTTTCTTCGTTTGGATAAATTTTTATTGATGTTTCGGTATATTCCACTCTATTTGTTTTGGGCCAATTTTTTCCTACGCTTTTATTAGAAGGCAGAGCATGAATTTTGGTATCAGTGCGGGGGGTAGAGCTAACCATATATGCTGGATTTTTATAGAGTAATTCCACATATATAGAATCTGCCAGATTATTTTTCGACAGCGAATGTCCTAACACATATTCTTCTTGCTGCGTACCTCCAGCTACACGCCCGATATATTTTATAGTAGTATTATCGTAGAGCGTGAGCGGACCCAAATCATCTTGATAATTTCTATCGTTACCGTTGCTGTCGGTAATTTTACCATCGTTTACAAAGGTATGATTTACTTTTTCTGCTCGCACCTCGTGAGTACCAACTGGCACACGAATTTCAAAAGCTCCCGTGTGGTCGGTCATAGCTAAGGTGCCATTGCTATTCATACAAAATATGCCATCTACTTTAAACATTACTCCTTCTACCGGAATAGTACCACCTTCGTACGCTATAAATCCTGTAACTTTAAACGATGATTTATCGGTAAAATTTACTGTGTGCGATTGCGAGCCTGCTCCTATAAATCGTACTTCTTGGCTCGATTCAAATGTGTGTATTCCTTTTTTAGGAATTACCGTATATGCCGAACCGTTGCCCATATAGGGAATTGCCCGAATTGAGTATGAACCATCGGCGGTAGTAACGCCTTTGTACGACAGTTGTGTTAAACTTGGAATAGCCGTAGAGCTTAATGTAGCTCCTTGCAAAAATCCATGATTTTCGTTGTATGTAGTATTACTGTACGACACATCATAAAATTCCTCTTCGGTTGCATGATTAAAAGTCCAATATGCCATTAAATGTGCCTCACCACCAGTAATATATCGGTTAAAATCTCTTTGAATTTCAGAGTCAGATAAGGCTTTGTTCCATATACGCACCTCATCTATTGCTCCCGCAAAATTACCTCCTATTTCTACATTTGCAGTACTGCTTATGGGGGCTACAGCAATAGATTTTTTAGAATCAATTTCGCCATTAATGTATATATACAAAGTGTCGGCAGTGGCTTTTGCCGTAATATGGAAAAAATCAGAACCTCCGAGTAATTCATCTATTTTTGTGTGAGATACTAATGTTTCAGCACCATATATAAATTCAGCATAGTTATCTTTAATAGCTATTTGGCACACACCCGGCTTAGCCAATATAGTTTGATTTCCTGCACTTGCATCTGGAGCAACCCATGCTTGCAAAGTAAATTCAGCATAATTATGTAAAAGATTCGCATGAGGAACTATTGCTTTTTGTGCAGCATTAAGCACAATGCTTTTCCCCATTACAGAATTTTCACTTTCTAATCGTACTTCTACATCGGGTACGGCTTGTCCGTTTTCAAACGTAATTCTTCCATAAATATCGCCTGTAGGAGTTCTAAATCCATAGGTATAAAGCGAATCGGTTGATTTGGTAACATTTGCACATTGTGCTAATCCTATTATTTGATATTCATAAATTTCGCCGGCATTGCTTTTTTCATCTACGTATTGGTAGAGGGTAGAAACGCTTGAGGCATTTACTGTACCTATTTGCTTGAACGCACTGTTTGAGCCGTACAATCTGCTTTTTATTGCAAATAAATCTATAGGTCCGCCATCGGTGTTCCAAGTAATTTCTGTTCTATCAGAATAATATCCTTTTGAGGCATTTGCTGAAAACACTTTACCAATTGCTATCGGCGTTAAATCTTTGCCTTGGGCACTCATAGGTTCTTGTGCTTTATACGCTGCAACTCCCGGTTTTACATATATTTTATATAAATACTCATTACACATCTTCATAAGCACATCAGTAAATTTCTGTGCCTGTATCTGTGCTGGGGTAGCCACCATGGATTCTTCTTTTACGCCTCCATTTGTAACATTATATCGTTCTATTATTACTTCCGAACCATCTGTCCACACATTTCCGTTCGTATAATTCCACGTAATTGTTACCTCATTATTATTATTCAGCGTAGCAGAAGCCGTAGCCACTTGCTTGTGGGTGCATTTGAGTGCTATATTTTTAGAAGTGCTAAGTCCCCACCCCCATTGTTGTGCAGTTTTTGTGCGGCGTATTCTATAATAGTATGTGCCGTTTAGGTTTAGCTCAGAGGTGTTGTCTATATACGAATACGAGGCTTTAGATTTATCGTAGTCTATCTCAGCTATAGTAATAGCACCAGTAAACGAACTATTGTCAGCTCGCTGAATTTCAAATTTATCGCCTACTACAGGATCGCTGCCTAAGCCAGTAATATTAGATTTCCATGATATGGAAGTATTACCATTGCTTAATTGCTGCAATGCAAAATTAGTAGCTTGCGGATAGGCGGGCAGCACGATAGTTCTAGTTTTTTCAACAGATGTGTTGCACTCGCCTAAGGTATATACTACGTTTACAGTACGTGTGCTTTCCTTATCAGGAATTGGCAACTCTACTGTTGCTGCGCCATTTATTAATTCCGAATATGTAGAGCCGCCATCTATAGAAAATAAATACCTAGCATATCCTGCAGAGGTGTTTGTATTAACCTTCAGTGAATATTTTCCTGCTGCGTTAGCAAAATCATACGTTAAGGAGGGCATATCAAAAGATAATTTCGGTACTGTTGTAAATGGAAACGTTTGATCACCTGAATCGGTAGCATTATTAACATCAATATAATAAGTAACTTTTACACTTAAATCTTCTTCTAACATACTTTCTGGTAAGCATACTCTAATATTTGCATAAGATATAGATTTAGTTTTATTTTCTAATATATTTACTTGATCATATCTCCCAGCTGTATAAGAAGAAGCAACTTGAAATATAGGTTTCCAACCAGTTGGGTTCCCTAGTTCCCCATAAGTTTGTTCTATATATACCGACACATCATTTCTTGTTCTATGAGCACGAATCCAATACCATTCAGCTGTAGGCTGTGGAACTCCATCGGCAGGAAACGACCAAAATCTACAAACTGTAGTTCCATTAATTGTAATTTTTCCCGCTTTACTATCTGTTGGCGGAATACCTTCGTCGTAACCCGAACTTTCGTAAAAAGGAATTGTAAATTCTAAATATCCCTGCTTTAAATTAGCTGATGACATTGTAGATTCTGCTTGATCTAACTGAGCATGAGCCACAAGAGAGATAAATAATAAAATTAATTTTCTTACATGATTGTTTGGTAAAAATTTTACAAGTGTACATATTTAAAAAAAAATAATAAAATTTTTCACAATAATTATTAATATTTTTTTTACATCTCTACAGTCCTACACAATAGAATAATTTGTAATTTTGTGCGTAATGAGATATTTTATTCATTTAGCATATAAAGGTACTGCGTATCATGGTTGGCAAATACAGCCAAACGCACATTCGTTACAAGCATGTGTGCAAGCTGCTTTATCAAAAATTTTATCAACACAAATTTCCGTTGTAGGTGCCGGGCGAACCGATGCAGGGGTACATGCAGCATGTTTTTATGCTCATTTTGAAACCGAGGTGCCATTTGTGTGTTGTGATGTTTGTTACGCTCTTAATCGCATTACCCCAAAAGACATTGCGTTTTTTTCGATTTTTCCAGTACAAGGTGATATGCATGCTCGATTTTCGGCACTGAGTAGAACATACACATATACAATTACACGCATAAAAAATCCATTTTTAAGCGACACGGCTTTATTATACAAGCAGTCTTTAGATATTGATGCCATGAATCGTGCAGCTGCATGCTTATATACACATACCGATTTTACCAGTTTTAGTAAACTACATACCGATACAAAAACAAATAATTGCACTATACAACATGCAGCATGGGTTGAATCTGATTCGCTTCTTGTGTTTACCATTCAAGCAAATAGGTTTTTACGCAATATGGTTCGTGCAATAGTTGGTACTTTACTTGAAGTAGGAAAAGGCAATATATCTGTAGATGATTTTTCTACTATTATTGAAAACAAAAGCAGATGTGATGCTGGAGCTTCTATTGCTGCACACGGTTTGTCGTTAGTTGCTATTACGTATCCTTATGGATTTGATTCTCAAAAATAACTTACGGAATACGTTGCGGTATATCATCTAAATCTGGAACAATAACATCATCAAACATCAGCGTTGTATCAGTTTTTATAGTGTCACGTGCAACAAACGGTGTTTTACAATTATAAGGACGAGTGATTGAATAATGAGAGCGAGGAAATTTTTCATGAAGATACGAATACGAGTTATCTTGCATCACTTGTTCCATAAATAAGCCAAAAATAGGCAATGCCGTTTTTCCCCCTTCGCCTAATTTTGATGTGCGAAAATGAACACTCCGTTCTTCGGCACCCACCCATGCTCCTGCAATTAATTTTGGCGAAACCCCCACAAACCAACCATCAGAATAATTTGACGATGTTCCTGTTTTTCCTCCAAAATCAATTTTATTTCCCTGAAATATGTTGTAACCATACAAAGCTTGTGTAGTTCCATACGGTTCGGTGAGTGAACCTAAGAACATTTGTTGCATTAAAAACACTGTTTCTTTTGAAATAACTTTTTGTTTTTGAGGCGTAAATTCTGCAAGAATATTTCCCTCATAATCTTCAATACGAGTTACAAATAAAGGCTGTACCTTGTATCCTCCATTCACAAAAGGACAATAGGCAGTTGTTAATTCTTGCAAAGTCATTTCGCTTGTTCCTAAGCAAATAGAAGGCACAGTATCAAGCGGAGATTCTATACCAAGTTTATGAGCAAATGTAATAATTGTTTCTACCCCAATAGCTTGTGTAAGTCGAACCGAAATAGTATTAAGCGATTGAGCAAATCCATATTTTAACGTAACATTTGAATCAACATATTCCCAACTTGCATTTCGCGGGTACCATACTTTATTTTCGCCATGTTCTGTATAATGCACCGCAAATCGTGAATCGGGCAAACTATCGCAGGGAGCCCAACCTTGTTCTATTGCAGCACCATAAACAAAAGCCTTAAACGTAGAGCCGGGTTGTCGTTTTGCTTTACAATAATCAAATTTAAAATGATTATAATCAATGCCCCCCACATACGCTTTTACAGCTCCTGTTTGCGGTTCAATTACAAAAAAACCTGCATGTAATAATCGTTTTAAATAATTGGTAGCCTCAATAAAGCTGCAAACAGTATCAATTGTACCATTCCACGAAAAAAGTTTTCGCGGTTCTTTTTTATTAAGATAATACGCAATAGAATCTTTATTCGAATACTTTTTTTGCAATTCAGCATAATACCATGATTGCTTCACAACAGTTTCTATAAAATCGGGTATTTCTTCATGTTTTTTATGCGTCCATGGATTTTTTCCTTCCCAATGTTCATAAAATATTTTTTGCAAATATTTCATATGTTTCACAATTGCATTTTCGGCATATATTTGCAAACCATAATCAAGAGTTGTGTGAATTTTTAAGCCATCAGTATATATATTATAGTTGTTTTTTTCGAGCCATGGTTGAATTTGTTCGCGAACTGCTTGTTTAAAATAATTTGCAAGTCCATCATACGGTGTTTCAACTTTATACGTAAGTTCTATGGGCATTTGCTTATACTGTTCGTATTCATCGGTATTTATAATAGCATCTCGATTCATTACTTTAAGCACCACATTTCTTCGCCAGAGTGCTTGTTCTGGATTACGAATAGGACTATATGCCGAAGGAGCATTTAAAATTCCCACCAACAACGCACATTCTGGTATAGTTAATTCCAAAGGCGTTTTATTAAAAAATGTTTGTGCTGCGGTTTTAATTCCATGTGCATTACTTCCAAAATCAACAGTATTAAGATATAGAACTAAAATTTCCTCTTTTGAAAAATATTGTTCTATTTGCAAAGCACTTATCCATTCTTTTGTTTTAATAATAGCCATGCCAACGTATGGTATTTTTTCTAACGCACCCTGTTTCCGTTTTCTGGTTTTGTATAAATTTTTAACCAATTGTTGCGTTATTGTGCTACCTCCTCTGGGGTTGCCTCTAATTGCCTCCATAAATAATGAAGGCATTGATTTAAAATCAACCCCTTTGTGCAAATAAAATCGTGCATCTTCGGTTGCAATAAGCGTGCGTAGCAACAATTGTGGTAATTCATCATATGTTGCAATACTTCTATTTTCGTAAAAAAATCGACCTAAATACTCACCTTGTGAGGCAAATAATTCTGATGCAATATTTTGTTCAGGATTTTGTAATTCTTGCATAGTTGGGGAATACCCAAACAATCCAAAAACATTATGTTTCATAGAAAAAACATAGAGAAAAGGAATTAAAATCAAAACAATACTTATTCGTACTATTTTTCCATACCACGGTTTTCCTTTGCATCGTATAAATGCTACTCCTTTTTTTATAGCATGCCATATATTTTTTGCGACTTTATTCACACGTATGTTTATAGAATCTATAATAAATACTTCTTTTTATTATTTTTCGTAAAAATAGCAAAGAAACAGAAGTATGCGATAATTTTATGAAAAAAATATTGTGTTGCTTTATGTTTATGAAAATTTATTTTGCAGCAACAATATGATATACAACACCTATTATCAGCATATATAATATAAAAGAAACTTCATTGTTCTTGATAAGTACGCAATAAAGTGTTTTTTTTGTAAAAAAATAAAAAAATGTATATAGTACGCCCTAAAAAGAAATTCGGACAACATTTTTTAAAAAACAAAACAATCGCAAATCGTATATCAAAAGGGATAGACACAGCGGTTTGTCCTCGCGTTTTAGAAATTGGTCCGGGCATGGGAATACTTACTTCGGAACTATTACAGCAAAACATACAGCTTAAAGTCATAGAAATTGATAGAGAATCGGTGCAATATCTTAAAGAAAAAGCACTTATACCCGAAGAAAATATAATTGAAGGCGATTTTTTACACACAAACATCACCGATATTTTTAACGAACAAGAATTTAGTATTATAGGTAATTTTCCGTACAACATTTCAAGTCAAATTGTATTTAAAGCAATAGAAAACAGAACATTTGTACCACAACTCTCTGGTATGTTTCAACGCGAAATGGCTCGAAGAATTTGTTCGCCAAAAGGCAGCAAAGAGTATGGAATAATTTCGGTATTAACACAGGCATTTTACGATACTACCTATAATTTTACCGTGCACGAACAAGAATTTAATCCCCCTCCTAAAGTTAAATCGGGTGTAATTACCCTTACACGCAAAGCAAATCACACACTTCCATGCAACGAAAAACTCTTTTTTACAGTAGTTAAAACAGCATTCAATCAAAGACGAAAAACATTAGATAATTCATTGAAAAAATTGCTAATTGGAAACAAATTAGACAAAAAATTTGGTACTTTGCGACCCGAACAATTGAGTGTTTTAGATTTTATTGAAATCACGAATTATGTAAACAAAAAACAGAAAGGAGGCTCCCATGCAATTTGAACTTACACGAGAATATATTCAAAATCTTGCATCTTTAGTAGAAGCAAAAGATACAGAGCAAATTCTCACTATATTTAATAGCCTCCACCCTGCCGATATTGCTGATATTCTTGAAGAATTATCGCATGACGAAGCACGTTACATCTTTTTTCGACTAAATCCAACACTTGCCTCAAAAACACTTGCAGAGTTAGAAGACGATAAAATTGAGCGATTCATTCAAGTAATTCCTACCAATATTTTAGCATCAGAGCTTATTGAAAAAATGGACTCTGACGATGCGGTAGATGTTTTGCAAAACATTCCAAAACATATTGCAAGTGAGATACTTACTAACTTTACCGACAAGGAATATCAACACGAAATTGCAAATCTTTTAGATTACAATGAAAATTCTGCCGGTGGTTTGATGGCTACCGAGTTAATACGTGTAAATATTAATTGGGACGTACGCACATGTTTAAATGAGATTCGCCGATTATCTAAAGAAGTAGAAAATATAATGCTTGCGTATGTTGTTGATGATAAAAACATATTACAAGGAACGCTTCCAATTACGCAATTAATTATTAATCACGAAAAGGTTAAAATTCAAGACATTTACCAAAAAGACGTAATTGCGGTACACACGCAAACCCCCTCGGAGGAAGTTGCCTTAATTATGGAAAAATATGACCTTTTTGTAATGCCAGTTGTTGATGGCATTAATAGACTCAAAGGGCGAATTACACTTGACGACGTGCTTGACGTTGTTCGTGAGGAAGCTGATAAAGATTACCAATTAATTTCGGGTATTACGCAAGATATTGAATCAAGTGATAATATTTTTAGACAATCAAAAGCTCGTTTACCATGGCTTTTTATTGGACTTATAGGAGGAATTTTTGGCTCTCGAATTATTGGAAGTTTTGAAGGATTGATTCAAGAATATTCAGGTTTGGCACTGTTTTTACCACTTTTGGCAGCTATGGGCGGAAACGTAGGCGTGCAATCTTCGGCAATTATTGTGCAAAGTATTGCAAATGGAACAATTGGATTAGAGTCAATTTCACAAAAAATATTTAAAGAATTTTTAGGAGGATTACTAAACGGATTGGTGTGTTCTTCTATTCTTTTTTTATACAATGTATTATTTGGACGTGATTTTGCGCTCACTATATCGGTAAGTGCAGCACTTTTTTCTATTGTACTATTTGCCTCAGTATTTGGCACGTTTGTCCCTCTTTTTTTACATAAAATAAAAATTGACCCTGCTCTTGCAACTGGACCGTTTATTACAACTATTAATGATATAACCGGCGGACTGATTTATTTTACGACTGCACGAATTATTTTTGGATATCTGTAATAAATTAGCAATGAAAAATGTATGTTTGTAAATAAACTATAGTACATGAAAAAAATAAAACTATTTATAATTGTTACTTTTTGTTGTGTTTTCACAGCATTTTCTCAAGAAAAAACAAATACAAACGGTGCCGAAATTTCATTTGAAAAAGAGACACATTCATTTGGTTCAATTATTTTTGGCACAGAAGCCTCATATTCTTTCAAATTTATAAACGCTGGTTCAACAGCTCTTATAATTTCATCGGTCAAAAGCACATGTGGGTGCACAATACCTTATTGGCCCAAAGAAGCCATAGCTCCGGGAGATTCGGCTGTTGTAAAAATTGAATATAACACACGAAGAAGTGGAAAATTTAGCAAAGGAGTTACTATTTACTCAAATGCTATTAATTCTCCATCATTATTAATAATAACAGGAGAAGTTACTACAAATAAAAACAAAACAGTATTACCTAATTAACACATAGTATATTTTTAGTATATGCCAAAAATTTCTGACAGAGGATTTAGAATGCCAGCCTCGCCAATTCGCAAATTGGCTCAATATGCAGATGCTGCAAAACAACGTGGAATTGAAGTTTTACATCTTAATATTGGACAACCCGATATTATAACGCCACAAATAGCTATAGATGCCGTTAAAAATCACAACGATCCTATTATTTCATATTCGCATTCGGCGGGAAATCTTTCGTTACGCAAAGGTTTAGCTGATTATTATGTTAAAAATAATATTGATGTTGATTATAGTAACATTCTTATTACAACAGGAGGCTCAGAGGCAATTTGTTTTGCATATTACAGCATATTGAATTATGGTGACGAAGTAATTGTTCCCGAACCATTTTACTCAAACTACTACGGATTTACCACCGAAACTGGTGCTCGAATGATACCGGTTCGCTCTACCATTGAAAATGGTTTTGCACTCCCTTCTATTGAAGAATTTGAAAATGCCCTTACGCCTCGCACCAAGGCTATTATGCTTTGTAATCCAAACAATCCAACAGGATATGTATATAGCAAAAAGGAATTAGAGCAAATACGCGACATGGTAAAAGAATACGATTTGTTTTTAATATGTGATGAGGTATATCGTGAATTTTGCTATGATGGAGAACACTATTCGGTAATGAATTTAAAAGGTATTGAAGAAAATACAATTCTTATTGATTCTTTTTCGAAACGATATAGTGTGTGCGGAATACGCATTGGTGCTCTTATTTCAAAAAATAAAGAAGTGATAGCAACTTCACTCAAATTTGCACAAGCACGTTTAAGTCCACCAACATTTGGACAAATAGCCGCTGAAGCATTGCTCAAAACTCCCGATTCGTATTTAAAACAATCGTTTTCCGAATATAAAGAGCGCCGCGACTATATTATTAGCGAACTTAATAAAATTAAAGGTGTGTATTCTCCTATGCCAAAAGGAGCATTTTATTCTATTGTTGAACTTCCTGTTGACAATGCCGAATTGTTTTGCAAATGGTTACTCGAAGAATTTGAATTTGAAGGCACAACGGTCATGATGGCTCCTGGAAATGGTTTTTATACTGGTAAAAAAATGGGCGAAACGCAAGTGCGTATTGCATACGTTCTTAATAAAGAAAAACTTGCAAAAGCTGTTCGCTGTTTAAAAAAAGCATTGGAAGTATATCCCGGACGAGTGTGTAAAGATGAATGATGATGTTGTGCTTTGCTGTAAATTTTATAAGTTGTATAGGGTTGTGATATACTGAAAATCAAACAAATTGTTATTGTAATTATGCACAGTACTAATGTTTTTCCATTATAACAATGTATTCGTTGTTCATAGTCGAAGATTTTTTTCCTTTTTCATTCGTTGGACTGTTTTCTTTTGGCATTCTTTTATTAGGAATCTCACGCACTATTGTAGTGATGTGTTCAAAGCCGTTTTGCTCAAATAACTCAACAGTTATGTAATCAAGTGGGATTTGGACACCTTTAACAGTCCTATTACCTACTACATATGCTACTCGCCCATTCTTTCGTATTGAACGAGCAACATTATCTATGGATAATTTATAATCATTTAAGAAATTTTCAACTTCGATAAAGCGTTTGTTGTCTATCTCCTTGATTTGCATTAACTCTTCTTTTGCATATTCTGTGTAAAAAGTAGTCAAATCATCTTTTCTGCTTCCACCCATTAAGATATTATCAATTTGTGAGGCATTTTCGATTCCTAACCACTGATTGGAAAGTCTAGAAAATTGTCCATAAGCCACAGTTGTTCTAGAATCACCATATGGAGGAGAAGTGACAATAAAATCAATTTCTTGATTTAAAACCTTTTTAGGTTCTACAAAACAAGTATTGAAATCATAGACTTTCACGTTCGTATTTGTGCCAGTTTCATTTAGAGCTTCCAATCCTTCGATATTCCTATTTACCTTATTTAAAAAGATGCCGAATGTGTCAGGATTGTGTTGCTCCATTTTATGTTTCGGCATTCTATATAACTTAAATTCGCTATTTCGGGTGTATGACACTTCTCTTAGTGTTTCACTAAGAGCAACAATGAAGAAATCTTGGTAATCAATATCTATATTTTCATGTATATTGTTTAGTAAAAAAGAAAGTTCTCTAATAGATTTTTTAGGAAACCAGAAATTGATATTTTCGAAGTTTATTATTTTTTGATTTTTATCGATTGGATTAAATGAGAAAGCGAAAGATAAATCGGATAAAAGATCCTTGTATTGCAAAATTTTATCTAAATCATAATTGGTAATTTTTGACTTTGAAATTAGTCTTGCCATTGGGTTTAAATCAGTACCCGCAGAATTGATATTAGCTAATTTCGCTTCTACCATGGTTGTGCCAGTACCACAATATGGGTCGAAAATAAACTTTGTATTTTTAGGTTTATACTCTGCAATAAGTCTTCTAGCTATTTGCGGAATCATCATTGCAGGATAGACATGATAGCGATGTGAAAATTCTTTAGTATCAGCACCGACAAAACTCCAACTATTATCTATTACTCTCTCTTTCATTTCAACAACACACACATATATATGTGTGCAAATGTAGGGTTTAATTTAGACTTTTGCAAGATAAATATAATAAAAATGACAAAAATAGAACAGTTCGTTATAGATAAAGTCAGAAGTGAACGAATTAAAAATAATTTGTCTCAATTAGATTTAGCTAGCTATTTAGATGTTTCACCAGGTTTTATTTCAGCAATAGAAAGCCCTAAAGGAAGAGGGAAATACAACTTAAATCACATCAATAAGCTTTCAAAGCTATTTAATTGCTCCCCAAAAGACTTTTTACCCTTAAAACATATAGAAGATGGCAAATAAAAGCAAAATAATCAAAGAATTTAGGAGAATTAAAGCACTTGGCTTTATAAAAAGTAAACGTTTAAATGATACTGGAATAGGAAAAACCTTTGAAGATTATTTAGGTGTTGATGAAAACAACTTGAAAGACCCTGATTTTGAGGGATACGAAGTCAAAAGCCATAGAAAGACTTCAAGTTCTTATGTAACACTTTTTACTAAGAGCCCCACCAATCCAAAAGGAGCAAATGCACTTTTAAGAGAGAAATTTGGCAAACCAGAAGGTAAATTCAAAGTAAAAGCTGTCAGAACTTCCATATTTTCAAATAAATGGAATAATTTCAATAATATTTATAACTTTAAAATTATTGTAAATAAGAAAAATAAATCAATTGATTTGCTAAGTAAATCTGGAAATTCTGTAAAAAGTACAATAGAATGTTCATGGACTTTTGAAGAATTACAAAGTGCTTTTGAGAAACTTAATTCTTTGTTTTTTGTAACGGCTGAAAGGCAAAAGAAACGAGTTCATGAATATTTTCATTATACAAATGCAACTATTTTTAACCAACCAAGTTTCGAAAATCTTTTAAAATTAATTGACGATGGAAAAATCATGGTTGATTTGAGGTTAGGAGTGTATTCTTCTGGGAAAAACAAAGGCAAAGCTCATGACCACGGAACAGGTTTTAGGATACAGTCAGATGATTTAAAGTTGTTATATTCTGATGTTTTTGCAGTTTCGTAGTATTATAAACTTAAAAGGCAATTCTTTAATGTGCTCAAGATTTTCTTTGTTATTAATGTTGAATAATGCCATTTCGTTTTAATATATTTTATTTACACAAAAAACAAACTCAAATATACGCAAAACGAAACGTATAACAAACATGAATTCTACATACAAACAAATTCCCTCTTAATATAACAACAATGTCATTTCACAAACTTTTGACTTTTATATTGAGATTTATTTGAAACAGAAATAATATACACACCTGGAATTTGAGGAAGCGATATTACCGCAGAAGCAACATTTTTATATGATTGTGTAAATAAAATTTGTCCAGTATTTGCAAACACATGCACTAAATGGGTTTCATGTATATTATCAAACGTTACATGCATATAGTCGTCGAAAAATTGCACCCACACATCAGATTCACACGATACTGATATTATTTTTGAATGTGTTTGCATACCATTAAAATCAGTTTGCAACAATTTATAATATACAATTGATTCGGCATGCTCGTTATCCACAAACATATAATTTGAAATTTCCGAAGTTGTTCCTGCTCCTTGTATATACGTAATAGGGTAAAATGTAATACCATCAAAAGATCGAAGGATAGTAAAATAATCATTGTTTGTTTCGGTAGCAGTTTGCCAATACATTGCTCTTCCGTGATTTTCACACTCTGCATACAACATACTTAACTGTATAGGCAATAATACATCTCCACCACTTGGAGTGCCAGTATAAAATGCCTCTCTACACGTTTCGGCATCTTCAAAAGCAAGATGTTCCACAGCTCCATAAGATATAGAAAAATCGCCTTGATTACCAGGAGTTTCATACGAATAATACCCACCAGCATAATGTAGTGTACCTCCTGAATATACTATACCTAACTCTTCTTTTAAAGGAGTTTTGTTGCCGCAATAATACAAATTGCCACCATTATGTACCAACAATGCATTATTATTTAATCCTGTTTATAATCCAACATTTCCAATAAACATTTCACCATTTACATTAATTGTAGAGCCTCCGCCGTTCGTTGTTTTTGCCCCTTCCACATACGCTTCACCATTAATTGCTAAATCAAGTTTCCCATTATTCAAATCTAGAATTCCATCAGTATTATTATCTGTATCATATAAATACAATCCGCCTGTTTCAGTAACAATAATAGGTAATCCGCCTTGATTTATCGTAAAATTCCCATCTTCAATAATTAATGTTCCTTCAATCATAAAATTAGGAGACCAACCAGATAAAGTAATATCTGCATCAACCACAAAAAACTCACTATTCTCTTGCAGTACAAAACATGTTGAGGCATTTATATTATTTAACTCTATATCTTTCAAAGGATGCAAGCTATTATTAATTAATACCTTTCCAAATGCTTGATTCACAAAATAATTTTCATGATTACTATTCGAGAAAAATTCACCGCTCATAATAGTAAAAAGTCCACTATTATAAAACCATGTATTTTGATCTTTATAATAATCTCCATATACAAGGAGTACTCCAGTTGGGTTATTATATATTCTTGAAAACGAACCTTGCGCTTGCTTTATATTTCCATATACCGTGCATGTACCATTATTAACAATATCTTGATACATTTGATGCCCATGATTTTCAAACAAAATAGTTCCAAACACAGTAACAATTCCATTATTTGTAAATGTTGCATTTTTTTGCAAAGCAAAATTTCCTGCAAAAGAAAATGCAGTTTCCTCTTCTATCGTAAGAGAATATCCTTCTCCAATTTGGAATTTTATGTTAGATCCAGAAATAGTAAAATCAGACGCAATTGTTGTTGAGGCTTTGACAATATACGTAACATCATTTTGCGAAAAATTCTGAAGTTGCGTTCCCGATGAAGTTTTCCAATTACTTGCTTGTGTAATATCCCCACCCTTATATTCATATGTAGTGGATTTTACTGCTCGAGTAGTTATTCCATAAAAAGGTTTTAATGCTGTTACTTCGGAATAACAAATACTTTTGGCATCTACATCTACCGTACCACCAATTGCTTGCAAAGTGCCACCATTATTTTCAGTCCATCCAATAGCATTTGAAGAAGAAGTATTAGGCAAAGAAACCGAAATGCTTACATCAGAAATAACTCCCGAAAGCTGAGTTTTCCAATACGGTGCTGTGTATTCTACAGTAGCAATT
>JAAYPM010000051.1 GCA_012519815.1 Bacteroidales bacterium | reverse complement strand
CGCTCCAAGGTTAAACGTCATTTGTTCATATATCGGAAATAACAAATCGTATGTTTTTTGATATTGTTGCGTATTATTATATGCTTTACTTAAATTAACATGATATATATCTTTAAAAACATGAGGATTTTTGAGCAATGAAATTATTTTTTCATAATTTTCTATTGCTTTAAAATAATGCGATTGATCTAAATAAATTTGTGCTCGCAATGCGTAGGCATCAATACATGAATCATTTATACGAATAGCTTCTGAAAGACTTGTAATAGTAGCTGCAAAATTTTTTATAGAATTATAACATTTTGCTTGATGCAAATAATATTTTTCATGAGGAGCACATTCAGAAATGCAACGATTAACAAGTAAGATTGACGCATCATAATTACTATTATCAAACTCCTTAAGAGAGGCAACAAACAATGAATCACATGTTTGCGCATACATATTTTGAATAAAAACAAATCCGAAAAGAATCAAAACATGTTTCATATTTTTATTATTTATCACGTTTAAAAGGATTATAAAACTCTCTCAGCTTTTCCTTTTTCTTCTTTTTACTTGTAGGCGTATAAGTTGATTCATAACGGCTACGTGCCTTATCTTCGCGTTTGTGCAATTCGTCTGAACGCTTACGCGAAGCAGCCATGCGACTCTTATTTGTTGGTTTAAATCGTGCTCCAACACGTTTTGTGAGTGGCATTGTTCGTTGTTGATTAATTTTACGAGACATTCGCTCGTTTTTTTTCATACGCTGCGTTGTAGATTTATTTTGCAGTTCTCCACGTATTTTTTTATATTTTTTTTCTTGTTTTTTATATCGTTTTTTATTTGCACGAGCCTGCGCCTTTTCACTTTGTTTTGTTGATTTAAACGTTTCACCTCGAAATAAATCATCACGATCTTTCGATTGTTTTACTCTTGAAGACTGTTTTGCCTTTGGGACATAAATTTTTGCACGTTTGCGTTTACGTTCTTTATCATCGTCATCTTGTGCGTATGATACAGAATACAAATTAACACAAAACATCAAAACAAGAAACGCGCGGAATAATTTCATAATTTAAATAAAATATTTTTTAGCAATGCAAAACTAAATAAAAAATAAAACACCATAAAGTTTTTGAAAATTAGTTATTAACAAAACATCTCAACTGTTAATAACTTTGCACTTTATGAAAAAAAATCATATCTTTGAGTATAAAAACAATTCTGAAATAAAAACAAATGAAAGCCTTTATTCTCATTCTATGTGTAACTATAAGCTTTGTTTTGCAGGCTCAAGAAGCAACTGACTTTGCAGACACTGCTATAGTAACACATGAAAAAAAATCAGTATCTAAGATAGTGATTTTTATTGCATTTGAACATGACAGTTTACCTATTGATGTAAATTGTCGCGTAATAGAACATGAAGATGCCATAGAAATTATAGCCTATAAATACAAAGGTGTACGCATTGTTTTTCGCAGATCAAATGCATTTAAAAACATGATGGAAATAGATTTAGACGCTACGCATACCACAATTGATATTAAAACTATTTTTTCGGGCACATACTATATTGATGTGTATGACAGTGAAGGTGTAAAACGTAAAATGTTTCGTGTTGAAAAAGATTTTTGAGAAATTGCAGATGGAAGAACTCAATAGAATTTCTGTTGACGAATTCAAATTATGTACTAAAATTCCAATAATTGTAATTCTTGATAATGTGCGGAGCGCACAAAACGTTGGCTCTATTTTTCGCACTTCTGATGCTTTTTTAATTGAAAAAATGTATCTCTGTGGTATTACCAGCACACCTCCCCACAAAGACATACACAAAACAGCACTTGGAGCACAAAACTCTGTAGAATGGAAATTTTTTGAAAGCGCATTACACGCTGCACAAGACGCACAAAATCAAGGATATAGTTTGATCTCAATAGAACAAGTAACAAATAAAACGTTTCTACAAGATTTTGTAGTTAATACAGAAAAAAAATACGCTCTTGTTTTTGGCAATGAAGTTACTGGAGTTTCAAATGAAGTTCTTGCTATTTCTGACGATTGTATTGAAATACCACAATTTGGCACAAAACATTCATATAATGTATCAGTAAGTTGTGGTATAGTTTTATGGGACTTTGCAAAATCATTTTTATCTTCGCATATGCTTAGATGATAAAAAATCACATACGTTTATTTGCCCGCAACATATAACACATACGCATGAGGTTCCAATTCTTGAATACTTGAAATATGGGCTTCTGCCTGAGATTTGGTATCAAACGGACCAATATACACTTTGTACATTTGAGGGGCATTTTCTGCATAATCGGGCATCCAATAATATCCTGCCGAATTACCCATTTCGCGTAATTTTTTAACAGCAGTTATTGCATTCGTATTTTTTGATACACTTGCATAACTAATAAGCCATACAGGTGTTTTAAATTGAGATACATTATGAGAAACTGTAGTCGGCACTGTTTTATGCTGAGTTGTTAGCACTTCGGTTATTTCCTCAATAATCTGTTCTTCAGTTATATATTCATCTTCTGCTTCATAATCATAGGTGACTTCTGATTCAATCTCATTTTCAAATTCAGATTCTAATTCATTTTCTGATTCAGATTCATTAAAAATTACAGATTCAGAAGCATTTTCTTGCTCTTTTAGTGTTTGTATTTCTTCAGTAGAAACATATTCTTTCTTTTCTAAAAAAGGGAACCACGACATCAATAAGGCTGGTTGTTTTGTGTACATATAAAAACAGGTGATTCCTATCAACACAAAAAGTAAAACAACAAGAAACACACTCTTTTTTGAAGATTTCTCACCTTTTTCTACAGGAGTCTTTTTTACCGCAGCTTTCTTTTTAGATGGCTTCTGTTTTGTTTTTTTAGATACAGGTTTTTGGGCAATCGGAGTTTCTGTTGGTTTTTCAGCAATTATATTTGATTCACTGTTTGTTTGTTCTGACGTTTCGCCACTCGTCTCAGCACTCGCATTCTCTTGATTTTCAAGCTTTTCATCATTGTATGACTCGTCAAGTTCAATAAACAATTCATCGGAATCCTGAATTGGTTCAGTATGAAATGATGAGTTGTTTTGTTCGTTTTCCAACTTAGATTCTGGGTTATTGTCTGTATTATTCATCTTTAGAGTTTTGAAACAAGTTCTACATTTTGATTCTCAAATATACCTTTTTTTTAATATAAATTTAAAAATAAATATTTTTTCATAAAAAAATCATATGTACATTTAAGCAATATCTAATAATTGATGAAGTTTTAGCAGATTCATATCTACAAAATTCTGGATACACACATCTGCTTTAAAAAGCACTACGGGGTCGCCAACTCCCACACAAAACATTCCGGCAGTTTTTGCAGCCTCCACCCCACTTTGAGCATCTTCAAACACAACGCATTCAAATGGGTCAATAGCAAGTTCTTGAGCAGCACGCAAAAACACCTCAGGATGTGGTTTTGCATTTTGTATTTTATTACCATCAATAATTGCATCAAAAAACGATGTTATGCCCATCTTTTCGAGTAATAATGGTGCGTTTTTACTGGCAGAACCGACTGCCATTTTATAAGAATTTTTACGTAAATCTTGCAAAAAATCAATAACACCGGGCAACACATCATTTTCATTAATAGATGATACTGATTCTAAAAACCATTTATTTTTTTGTTCAGCAAGTTTGTTTTTTTCGTGTTGCGTTTTTTGTATCCCACCATGTTCAAGAATTAAATCTATACAAACCGTTCGACTCACTCCTTTTAATTTTTCATTAAATTCTTCATCAATAGTAAATCCCAATGTTTTTGCTAATCGTTTCCATGCAAAAAAATGGTGCATTTCTGTATGTACCAACACACCATCCATATCAAAAATACAAGCAGAAATTTTGCGTGTCATAATTTTATTATTTTTTTAAATTAAAAACTATATGTTTTTGTAGTATATTTATTTTCAAGCATATGCACAACATACATTAATAAAAATTAAAAACCAAAAAACATATTTCATTCATATTAACAAAAACAATCACTCTCGTTTATAAAACGTATATCCAACACCTTTAACCGTGTGAATATATGAATTTTCTATTTTTTCGCGAAGTTTTCTAATATGCACATCTATTGTTCGGTCGCCAACAATAATATCAGTTCCCCACACTGCATTATATATTTCTTCGCGAGTAAACACTCGTTCGGGTTTTGAAGCAAGTAATACCAAAAGTTTAAATTCCTTATTTGGCACATACACTTCTTTATTTTTATATAAAACTTGATGTTTTTGCAATAAAATAGTTACATGCTCAAACTCAATAGTTTGAGGCTGTTTTTCCTCTTCAATTGGTTTTAATCTACGCAACAAAGATTGAATTCGAGTAACAAGCACTTTTGGGCGAATAGGTTTCATAATATAATCATCGCCACCAGCTTGAAATCCAGCAATTTCGGATAAATCCTCGCCGCGTGCAGTTAAAAAAACAATAATAGTTTTTTGCAATTCAGGAATCATTCGCATTTTTTCGCACGTTTGTATTCCATCCATAACAGGCATCATAATATCAAGAAGCACAAGGTCTGGTTGGTGTTTTACAGCTTTTTTCAAAGCCTCTCGTCCATCTTTTGCAACAAATACTATATATCCTGCTTTTTGTAAATTATACTGAAGAATTTCAACGATATCTTCCTCATCATCAACAATAAGCACTTTGTGTCGTGTCATTATATATATATTTTGAAAGGATTATTTTCCCTTTTCAAGAGTAAAGGTAAATGAAGTTCCTTTATTTAGAGTACTTTTTACATGAATTGTTTGTTCGTGAGCTTCAATAATATGCTTTACAATTGCCAGCCCTAAACCTGTACCTCCCTGCTCTCGTGAACGACTTCTATCAACACGATAAAATCGCTCAAAAATACGTTTTTGGTTTATACGAGAAATGCCAATTCCTGTATCGGCAACCTCAACTAATAAAAACGCATCCATATCATAAAATTTCACCCGAACTTTTCCTCCCTTAGATACATTATATTTAATTGCATTTACCGTAAGATTTGTAAGCACCATATGTATATATTTTCTATCAGCATGAACCATAATAGGCTTGTCGTACATTGGGTCAAGAATCAAAGAAACCTTATGTGATTTTGTTAAAAACTCCTGTGCTTCAAACACTTCCTTTACAAGAGTTATAATATTAAAATTTGTTTTGTTTGGTTTTAACTCTCCCGCCTCTAAACGAGTAATTGCATCTAAATCTTTTACTATTGATATCATTCTTTGAATGGCTGTATCGGCTTTTTCTAAATATTTCATATTCACCGCAGGGTCATCAATTCCCCCATCAAGTAAAGTAGCAATATAGCCTTGTATGCTGAAAATGGGCGTTTTAAGTTCGTGAGCAACATTTCCCACATATTCTTTTCTATATTGCTCAAGGCGTTGTAATTCTTCAACACGAAACGCATTTTGTTTGAGCCACTCAGACATATCCTTTTCAGTTGTTGCTAAAATATTAAAATCATTTTCAATTGCTAATTTTGCTTTTTTAGACGGTTTTAATTTTGAACTATGAATTATCTTATACATTGGCTTTACCTTTTGTATAATATATGCACGAACCATATAAAACGCTACAATATATACTATTACAAAAAGTGTAAGTACAGAAAAAATGATATAACTATATTGGTATTGTTCGATATAACGCATATCCACAACCATAATCACTAACAAAATTAGAGAAGAAACTGTTGCAATAATAACTGCAATACGTTTATGTGACATTGCTTGCATATAACTGTACTTTATTTCCAAAAATACAATATTTTTTAAGTATTTTTGATATAAAAACAGAGTTGTTTTTATAAAACACTTTTAACTATTAGCAACATAAGTAATAGATATACAAAAAGTTAATAGAAATAGCTATGTTTTAGATGTAAATAAATTAAGTGTTTTCTATGCAAATCAAAGTTCGTGATTTTGATGTATTATTAAACCAATACAATATTATTCTTTTTACACTCTTCACGCATATCATCTGGCCAAATAGACGACTGCACTTCGCCAATATGTGCTTTTTTTAGTAAAAACATACATAACCTACTTTGCCCTATTCCTCCGCCAATAGATTGTGGCAAATCACCTTTCAATAATTTTGAATGAAACAGTAAGTCTTTTCTATCAGTAGCATTCTCCATATTCAATTGAATTTGAAGAGTTTCAGGATTTACACGAATACCCATAGAAGAAATTTCAAACGCATGTCCTAAAAGAGGATTCCAAAGCATAATATCCCCGTTTAAGCCAACAAATCCATCAGAATTAGGAGTTATCCAATCATCATAATCAGGAGAACGTAAATCATGTTTTTCTCCATTAGACAACAAAGCCCCAATACCAATTATAAAATAAGCAGCATGTTTTTTTGCAAATGCATCTTCACGTTCTTTTGCGGTTAAATTAGGATACATTTGAAGTAATTCTTCGGCATGTATAAAGGTGATATTTTCGGGTAATGTTGGTTTAATTTGCGGATAATTTTCATATAAAACATATTCCGTTCTTTTAATAGCCTCATAAATTTTTTTCACTATTTTTTTAAGAAACGCAAGCGTTCTATCTTCATTATTCATGCACAATTCCCAATCCCATTGGTCAACATAAATTGAGTGAGTATTATCTAAATCCTCGTCGGGACGAAGTGCATTCATATCGGTTAAAATGCCATATCCTTCAGGCATTTCATAGTCGGCAAGTGCCATTCTCTTCCATTTTGCCAAAGAATTAACCACCTCAGCTTTTGCTTCGTTGAAAGCCTTTACAGGAAATTGCACTTTTCGTTCTACACCAGTTAAATCGTCATTAATACCTGTTCCTTGAAGCACAATAAGAGGAGCCGTAACTCTACGCAATCGTAGTTCTGAGGTAAGTTGTAATTCAAACGTATCTTTAATTAATTTTATAGCCTTTTCAGTATCTTTACGACACAAAATAGGATTATAATTTTGAGGTATAAAAAGATGATTTCCCATATATTTTCACGTTCTAAATAAATTATCGAAAACTTTCTGCTAATATTTTAAACTCCATTGAAGGAGAAATTCTATCATACAAAATATTATACACTGCATGTGTAATTGGCATAGAAACCCCGTAATTAGCATTAATTTTTGTAATGCTATTTACAGCATAATATCCTTCAGCTATCATATTCATTTCGAGTTCTGCCGAATTTACCGAATATCCTTTTCCTATCATCATTCCAAACAAGCGGTTTCTGCTAAATTGAGAATATGCAGTAACCAGTAAATCACCTAAATACACTGATTCATTTATTTCTCGTTTTTCTGGAGATACCACCGAAACAAATCGTTCTATTTCTTGTATTGCATTTGCAATAAGTACCGAGGTAAAATTATCACCATATCCTAATCCATGGCTAATTCCCGTAGCTAACGCCATAATGTTTTTAAGTACAGCAGCATATTCAATTCCCGCAACATCACACGACACGGTTGTTTTAATAAAATAAACCGATAAAACCCGTGCAATTTCGTGTGCAAACTCACTGTTTTTTGAACCTATTGTTAAATACGACAAACGTTCAAGTGCAACCTCTTCGGCATGACAAGGACCAGAAATTACCGCAACACTATCAACTCCAACATTAAATTTGCGTTGTAAAAATTCAGATATTAAACTATTTTGCTCTGGCACAATACCTTTAATTGCTGTAATAATTTTCTTGTTTGAAAGGTCTTCGGTAATTAAATCGGTAAGTGAAACTATAAATTTAGACGGCACGCAAAACAACACAATATCAGCATTTTTAATTGCTTCATTTGGGTCATTTGTCAGAAAAAGCACATCAGTATTAAATTTCACATTCGACAAATATAAAGGATTACGCTTATGCTCTTGGATTCCCTCAACAACTTCTTTTTCACGAACATACCAATACAGCATATCAACATTTGCATGGAGTATTTTTGCAATTGCTGTTGCCCAGCTACCACTTCCGATTAGGGCTATTTTTTTTTGTTCACTCATAAATTCCCTATTGATTCAGCCATTGTTTTACCTCTTGCGGCAAAGGATTAGAAAGATTTAGTTTGTTTTTTTTATTATATCCACACAAATCTTGATGAAGTTTTGTAAACTTTACATCTAACACTTGTGCAAGTTTTGCATATCCTAATTTTTGTATAATCTCAGCCCATTCAAGCGGAATACCATGTGCAACATACACCGAAACATCATCTTTTTGCGAAGGAGCTTCTGGTTTCATTTGTGGAAAAAACAACACATCTTGAATAGAAGGTGAATTAGTCATAAGCATACATAATCTATCTATTCCTATTCCCATTCCCGATGTTGGTGGCATGCCATATTCCAAAGCACGAACAAAATCATGGTCTATAAGCATTGCCTCGTCGTCCCCTTTTTCTGAAAGTACCAATTGTTCTTTAAATCGTTCAAGTTGGTCAATAGGGTCGTTTAATTCTGAATATGCATTACATAATTCTTTGCCGTTTACCATTAGTTCAAATCGTTCGGTTAAGTCAGAATTAGTGCGATGTTTTTTACATAAAGGCGACATTTCCTTAGGATAATCGGTAATAAACGTTGGTTGTATATAATGTTTCTCACAGGTTTCGCCAAAAATCTCGTCAATTATTTTCCCTTTTCCCATAGACGCATCTATTGGAATAGAAAGTTTTTCGCATACTGCACGAAGTTGATTTTCATTCATTCCGGTAATATCAACACCTGTATGCTCTTTAATTGCCTCGTACATTGTGATGCGTTTAAACGGACGTTTAAAATCAATAATTGCATCACCAACTGGCACCTGCGTTGTTCCGTGTAATGCTAAAGCAACACGCTCAATCATTTCTTCGGTAAAATTCATCATCCAATGGTAATCTTTGTAGGCCACATAAATTTCCATTACCGTAAATTCTGGATTATGCGTTCTATCCATACCTTCATTACGAAAATCTTTTGCAAATTCGTACACACCGTCAAATCCACCAACAATAAGTCGTTTTAAATATAATTCATTTGCAATACGCAAATACAGAGGAATATCTAATGCATTATGATGTGTAATAAACGGACGAGCAGAAGCACCACCGGGGATTGGTTGCAAAATAGGTGTTTCAACCTCAACATATCCTTTTTCATCAAAAAAGGCACGCATAGTGTGTATAATTTTAGTGCGTTTTAAAAACACATCTTTTACCTGCGGATTTACCACCAAATCAACATATCGTTGTCGGTATCGTTGTTCTGGGTCGCGAAACGCATCATAGGTTACACCATCTTTTTCTTTTACAATAGGGAGAGGTTTTAAAGATTTACTTAATACCGTTATTTCTTGCACATGTACAGAACGCTCCCCTACTTGCGTTACAAACGCATATCCTTTCACTCCAATAAAGTCGCCAATATCTAATAAGCGTTTAAACACTTCGTTATATAACGTTTTATCTTCGTTTGGACAAATTTCATCTCTGTTTATGTATAACTGCACACGCCCCGTAGCGTCTTGTAATTCACAAAACGAAGCTTTTCCCATAATTCGTCGCGACATAATTCGTCCTGCAAGTGAAATGTCTTGAAAGTCTTTTTTTTCAGGATTAAAAACATGTGCTATATCGTGAGCGGTTGCAGTAACTGGGTATTCGGCAGCGGGATACGGTTCTATTCCTAATTCACGTAATTTTGTAAGAGAATTTCTGCGAATAGTTTCTTGTTCACTCAATTGTTGCATAATAATATGTGCCTCATAAGGCTATTTTAATATAAAAATCATTTTTTGCAAAGATACACGAAAGTTTGAAAAAGAAAAGGAACATATTACATCAGATTTTGAAGTTTTTCAACATCTGCCGAAGAGAGGTAATTATCGTATGAAAGGCACACTGCTGCCGAGCAAGATATAGCAAATGGTATAGCCGTATCCCAAAAACTTCGCAATACATAATTCTGATTTCTTTGTTGCAGGCAATGAATTATTCCCGCATTAAACGTATCTCCAGCACCAATAGTGCTTATTGGAATTATTTCGGGAACAGTATATGAACCTACAAACTGTGGTGTATATACTTCAACTTCAAATTTATTTTGTGTATATACAAACACCGAAACCCCATATTCACGTAGCTTTTTATATACATCGGCACCATTGTTTGTACCAAAAACATGTATGCAATCTTCATCAGAAGCACGAACAATGTTTGCATACGAAAGATTTTCGCAGAAAAAATCATATTCCACCCCATTTCGACTCATGGTTTTCCGTATGTTGGGATCGTATATGCACAAAGATTTATGTTGTTTTGCCTGATACAAAATTGCAAGCAAGGAAGCCCTATTTCTTTGAGCCAGAGCGTATGATGAGGAAAACAAAACAATATCATTATGCTGCATAGCAATTCGCGACACAGGAGCTATTTCGGGCAAATCCTTATAAAATTGATAGGTGGCATCGTTATATTCATTCAAAAATGCCATAGAAATAGAAGTTTTATGCGACACATTTTTGTGCACATACAAACAGTGTACATTATTACGCTGTAAAAAATCTATGATAAACGTTCCCGGTTCATCATTACCAATTTCAGAAATAAAACTTACTGCATTCCCTAATTGTGCAAGGCTTACAGATGAATTTAAGGCAGACCCACCAGCTTTAACCGCACGAGGTTGCATGTTTTTTAGGATAATGTCTAAAACTGTTTCGCCTATTGTATAAATCATTGTGAACTATAAAAAAACTGCGTTTGACACATACAAATTTACAACAAAAGAACGAAATTAAGCTCGCTTTTAAAAATTCTTGGAAAGGGTTTAGGGGTGAATGAAAAATGAAGAAATGAAGGAATGAAAAATGTCATTCTATATTAACCAAATGATATTTTGAAACAACAACCATGCGGGGCGAACGCACACTCAACTAAGGAGTGAAATAATGATGAGTGCTGAATGCTTAGTGCTGAATGAATGACCTTCCCTACTAGGCGTTGACCGTTTTGGTTAATAAATAATTCATTTTCTTAGTTATATTACTATCGGACAAATATGACCCTGAAGGCTTTTCCTTGGGTTAAAGTCATGATGGCT
>JAAYPM010000050.1 GCA_012519815.1 Bacteroidales bacterium | reverse complement strand
TATGCTCATGGAGTTGATAATACGGTAGCTAAAACTACTACATATTATGTAAGTTATGTGGCAACCGAGCAAATAAGTAAAAATCAGTGTGAGAGTCCAAAAACGGAGGTGAAGGTGATAGTAAATCAATTACCTGATGTAAGTATTACTGTTCCTGCAATTGTTTGTCAAACCGCTGGAGATGTAGTCATTCCTAAAACAGAAAAATCTTATAATGGCAATGGTTCTGGTGTTTGGAGTATTGTAGGAGAAACAGCAGGTATCAGTTCTTCGGGAGTATTTAACTCGGAGTTTAAAGGCGAGACGACAGGTATTTATACGGTAGATTATACCTATACAGATGCTAAAGGTTGTGTAAATAACGACCAAGGTGATGTGTTAGTTCAATTTACAGAGCCTCCAACTACGGAAGGTCACACGAGCATAACAGAGTTAAATGAACCTGTTGTAATAAAAGCAAATACATTGGCAGGTGCAACAGTAAATTGGTATAAAGAAAAAACAGCTGGAGTATCACTTAGTACTCAAAATCCATGGACAACAGATGATAATCCGCTTGTGGAGATAGAGAAATCATATTGGGCATCACAAACGGTACATGGTTGTGAAAGTAAGCGAACACAAGCATTTGTGTCTATAATTGATTGCCCAGTACCTGCACCAACAATTGCATCTAACCTTGTTCAAGCATGTTTACTCGAGCCTATGCCTACACTTGAAGCTTCAGGAACAGAAACTATTCGATGGTATGCAGCAAATGATCTTATACAGTATGTTCATGAAGGTTCCACGTATCAACCAACTATTTCAACAACAGGCTTGCATGAATTTTATATTTCTCAATATGACGGCACATGTGAAGGACTACGTGTGAAGATTACCGTACAGGTTTTAGAAACACCTAAACCAGGAATAATTGGCAATAAAACTATTTGCGATTATGAAGATTTAACACTTACCGCACTAACATCAACAGGTACGGTTTATTGGTATGAATCAGATCCTAAAACTGCAACTGCTGTTGGTACAGGCAACACATATACCATTAGTAGTTATGCAGCAGGTGTTCATAGTATTTGGGCTATTCACGAAAACACTTGTTTCAGCGAACCTGTAGAAATAAGTATTACCGTGAATGAACAACCAACCGCTCCTACTCTTTCTGGAGACAATGTTTGCGAAGGAGAAACTATTGGTTTACAGGCTGTTGGAAACACAATTCAATGGTATGAAGATGGCAATACTACAACAATTGGAACAGGAAACTCTATAAACATCTCCTCAAAACCTGTAGGTAATTACAAATTTGAAGCTACACAAACAGTTCTTGGCTGCACAAGTGATAAAAGTTTTATTGACGTAACAGTACATGATATACCTGAATCTCCTATTGTAAATTCAGATGAAATATGTAGTAATGAAGAAATGATTTCGTTTGTAGTACAAGGATTGCCAACAGGAGAAATTAATTGGTATAGTGATGAAAATTGTACTGCGTTAATTGCAACAACAGTACATACATATACTCCAACTACCAATGGTACACAAACGGTATATGTAACACAAACGGTACATAATTGTACAAGTCAAGCTACATCTGCAACTATTACTGTTCATGAACAACCAAAACTTGTAAAATTTCAGCATGCAAACAATATTGAAATATGCGAAAAAAGTGAACAAGCATTAATTGTTACAGAAAATAATAATATTAAATGGTACGATTCCGAAACAGCTACAACTCCTATTCAAATAGGAAGATTTTTAAACAAAACTTATACAGAAGTTGGCACATTTACGTATTATGCAACACAAACAGTTAACAACTGCGAAAGCGAAAAAAATAGTACAACTGTAACCGTTTTCTCGGGACCGCAACCGCCAAGTATTGTTACAAACAATCTTACATTATGTGAAAAAACAGAAACAGGTATATTAGAGGTTTCGAAAAATTCTCCAAACGAAACAATTGTGTGGACTAAGGAAAACGGCGAATCTATAACACTTGGAACTACATTGCAAGTTCCAATAGAAAATTCACCAATTGGATTTACACGCGTATATGCACATACTGCCGTAAGTGGCTGTTCTGAACCAAGCGATAAAATTCCTCTCACATATCAAATTGTAAGTCAACCAAATGCGCCAAATGTAAAACAAAGTCAATTCTGTTTTACTGGTACATCAATAATGTTAGAAGTTGAAAAAGGGGTTAATGTTTCTTGGTATGATGCGAATCAAACTAAAATAAGCCAATGCGAAAATCAAAATACATGTACTCCTGAAATATACGCTCAAGGAAGCTACATATTTTACGTAAATCAAACAGTAAACAACTGTGAAAGTCCTATGAAGGAAGTACAAATAAATATACATCCTATTCCAAATCCTATTATTTTAGGAGCTACTGAATTATGTGAAAAAACAACAAAAACGTATGCTATTCAACATGCAAGCACAAACAACACATACGAATGGGATATAACTGGTGGACATTTATCGTATGAAATTGCACAAGCTGGAATAACAGGACACTCACGCACTTTTGATTTTAACAAATCGGGTTTAGATACAATAACTGTACGTGAAACAAATTCATATAATTGTTCAGGTACCGCAAAACTCCCTATTACGATAGCTCCTATACCACAGGTGTTTTTCACTACCGAAAATCCCGGACAAGAAGGATTAATTAGAATAACAAATGAATCTAAACCTCAAATTGTTGAAAAAGGAGAAACGCGTGTAGAAATTCCTGTGAATTATTATTGGGATTTTGGTACAACATATACAGATACTACGTTCATACAAAATGAAAAAACAATAGATGTTCAATATAAATATGGTAATTATGTAATACATCTTGAAGCTATTGATGATTTTGGTTGTAGAAATACATATTCAGAAGATATTTTTGTTGCTATTTCGTATCGATTATTTATACCAAACGCTTTTAGCCCAGGCAATCCTGCAAAAGGAGTACGCACATTTAAGCCTATTGGCTACAATTTAGAATCATTTAAAATGTGGATTTTTGATCAATGGGGAAATATTATTTGGTATTCAGCAGGAGTTACAGACAATGGCAGCCCAATTGGTGAATGGGACGGAAAATACAACGGAATATCGCTACCTTCAGGAGCTTATATTTGGAAAATTGAAGCAGTATTTGCCGATGGGACCATGTGGTATGATAAGAAAAACAATGGAAAACATACACAATTTGGAACAGTCAATATTATTAAATAAATTATATTAGTCGTTTAAAAACAAGCCTCTAAAAAATCAAGTAATTATTTATAATTTCAATAAACCAAAACCCCGAAAAAGCACAAAAACGGGGTTTTATTTTTTCAAATTAAAGTTAAAGATGTTTTGAAGAGCGTCTGGACATTACCAATATGTATAATTGTTTATCCTGCCCAATTTTCTCTGTCTAAACTTCTATATTGAATTGCTTCTGCAATATGATGTGCCTGAATCGCATCTGAATTATCTAAATCAGCAATTGTTCGTGATACTTTTATAATTCTATCATAAGCACGAGCCGACAATCCTAATTTTTCCATTGCTTGTTTTAACAAATCAGAGCTTGATTTATCTAAATAACAATGTTTTCGTAATAATTTTATATTCATCTGAGCATTACAATGCATCTCCGTGTCAACATATCGTGTTTGTTGTATTTCTCGTGCACGTATTACTCTATTACGTATTTCACTACTTGATTCGGCTGTTGCTTGTTTCGAAAGTTCTTCGAAAGAAACAGGAACCACTTCAATATGTATATCAATTCTATCTAATAATGGACCTGAAATTCGGTTTAAATATTTTTGAACCACACCAGGGCTACAAACACATTCTTTTTCGGGATGATTATAATATCCACAGGGACAGGGATTCATAGAAGCGATAAGCATAAAACTTGCAGGATAATCTACAGAAAATTTTGCACGAGAAATAGTAATTTGTCTATCTTCTAAAGGTTGTCGCATAACTTCTAATACCGTTCGTTTAAATTCGGGCAGTTCATCAAGAAATAATACTCCATTATGAGCAAGTGAAATTTCACCCGGTTGCGGATATGTCCCTCCTCCAACTAAGGCAACATCACTCACCGTATGATGCGGTGCACGATACGGACGTTCATACATCAGTGAAACATTCCCTGGTAATTTACCCGAAACTGAATGAATTTTTGTTGTTTCCAACGCCTCAGACAAAGTGAGTGGCGGCAGCACAGACGCTATGCGTTTTGCCAACATGGTTTTTCCAGCTCCGGGAGGTCCTATCATTATAATATTGTGCCCTCCTGCTGCTGCAATTTCAAGAGCACGTTTTACATTTTCTTGCCCTTTTACGTCTGCAAAATCAAATGAACAATTATGTATGTTTTTAAAAAATTCATCACGAGTATTAACAATTGTTTTTTCTAAATCAACTTTCCCATTAAAAAAATCAATTACTTCTTGTAATGTTTCCACGCCATACACATCTATACCATTTACAACAGCAGCTTCTCGAGCATTTTCTTTTGGTAATATAAAGCCTTTAAGTCCAAATTTACGTGCCTCTATTGCCATAGAAAGTGCTCCCTTAATACGATGCACGCCACCGTCTAAAGAAAGCTCACCCATAATAAGATATTCATGTATGTTTGTATGATTTATAAGTTCTGCACCACCAAGTATTGCCACAGCCAAAGTCAAATCATAGGCAGTTCCTTCTTTGCGTATATCGGCAGGTGCCATATTTATGGTGATTTTTTTACCTGGCCATTTAAAACTATTACTCCTTAATGCAGATTCTATACGTTGCTGACTTTCTTTAACTGCACTATCGGGAAGCCCTACAATGAAAAAATTCACTCCAGTAGCTACATCGGTTTCTACGGTTATGATACGTGCATCTATACCATTAACCGCACCTCCATACGTTTTTACTAACATTGTGTTGCGACAATTAATTTATGTTGTTTGTATTATATATTTTTTATGTTACGATATAAAAATAATTTTAAAATATCATATTTTATGTGTCATTTTTTCTTCAATACTATGAATCAGTGCATGAATAATTTTTATATGAATTTCTTGAATCCTGTCTGCATAACCTGAATACGGCACGCAAATAGAAACATCTGCCAATTTTTCAAGTGGCGACCCGTAATTTCCTGTAAGTGCAATAGTGTGTACTCCTTTACAAGATGCTTCTTTTACAGCATGCAAAACATTTTTCGATGTACCAGAAGTGCTAATTGCCAACAGTACGTCTCCAGTTTTTGCTATACTTTGTACAAAACGCGAAAATACAAATTCGTATCCATAATCATTTGCTACACAAGAAATATATGAAGGGTCTGAAATGGCAATTGCAGGAATAGAATCTCTATCCTCACGAAATTTCCCACATAATTCTTCAGCAAAATGCATAGCATCAGTCATTGAACCACCATTTCCACACGAAATAATTTTACCTCCATTTTGCAATGCTGATATCATGAGTTTTGCAGCACGTTCTAATGTTGGGAAGGTGCTTGCTTGTGATAAAAAATCACGAAATACCTCTTGCGATTCCTGAAAATAATTTTGAAATGTTTGTTTCATATAAAATTAATCGTTGTTGAAAATAGTTGTACAAATATACATAAAGTGAATGTGTGTTGCGAATATGACAAGCATATTTTATTCAAACATACAGTTTTTGCATGTATATGCAATATAAAATGCTTTGTTTTTTTATAGATACATATAATTGTGATGCTCCGTTAATTCGGAAGTAAAAAAAAAGCTTTTGAACGTATTCAAAAGCTCTTTTATATTTTACAAGCATACATTAATTATGCTAACGTATTTACGTATTTTGTAATTTGCGATTTTAAATTTGCAGCTTTATTCTTATGAATAACATTTGTTTTTGCTAATTTATCAAGCATAGAAGATACTTTTGGAAGTAATTCAATTGCTTCATTTTTATCTGTAGTAGCTTGTAGTTTACGCACTGCATTACGAGTTGTTCTTCCATAATATTTATTATGAACACGTTTTCTCTCGCTTTGTCTTATTCTTTTAATTGATGATTTATGATTTGCCATAATTTTTTTTTTAAGTAGCCCGTAGGGGAATCGAACCCCTGCTACCAGGATGAAAACCTGGCGTCCTAACCACTAGACGAACGGGCCAAATCTATTTAGCGGCTGCAAATATATAAATTAGTTTTCTTTTTCTGCAATAGTTTATGGGTCAAAAAATAAAAAAAATCACTTTTTTCTCACAACCACCTCTCTGTCAATCGCTTAAAGCGATTATTTTTTTTGCTATTTCTGTAAAATGTAATCCAGAAACACTATCACTACTCATAAGCAGAAAATTCTTATGTGTCCAATTTATCATATAAAGTTCTGATTTTATATCATCAAGAGTTGTATATACCTTGATAAGATTGCTGCCAAATGCTTCTTTTATTTGATTCTCATCTAATGAAATACCACTTTGATGGTAAATGGTTTCGGGATTAAAATAAATTATTTTTTCATCAGCAAGATTCATAGTTCCTTTATATTCTTGCAAAAAAGATGTATTAAAATTTTGAATCGAACATAATTCTAAAAACACTACTAATTCTCGTTGACTGTATTGTTCTCTAATAGCTTTAATTGTAGCACTTAACTTTGCTGGAGAATACGCATAGTCTAAATATACATTTACAGTATCTGTTTTTCCTAACAATTGCAAATGCTTGCTTGTACCTTTATATGAACGAATTGCCTGATAAAATCTTTCTGACGAAATCTTTAAAAATTGACACAGTTTTATAGCTCCTTCAATATTATACATATTGTGTTTGCCAAATATATTAACTAATATTCGTCCTCCTAAAATTTTCAAAAACGTTTTATTGTTAAATACTTCATAAGGATGATATCGAAACGGTATTTTTTTAATAGCAGGAGGTGTTTCATTAACAAGTTTTTCTACTGTTTTGTCTTCTGCAGAATAAATTAGTTTTCCGCCTTTTTCTATAGAACCAAGATATTTTTTAAATTTTGTAACATATGCTTCAAATGTTGGAAAGGTATTTACGTGCGACCAGCCAATTCCACTTAATAATGCTATATGTGGTTTGTAATGTTCAAATTTTGAACGATTATCAATGGTTGATGTAACATCTTCATCGCCTTCAATAATTATGATGTTGGCTGTTTTACTTAGCCGTATTATGCCTTCATGCCCAAATACAGGGGAACTTACCAAATAATCAAATTCTATATCATAATATGATAATACATGCATAACAATAGAGGTTATGGTGTTTTTTCCATAACTTCCTGCAATAACAACTCTATTTTTATTTTTTGAAAACTCGTAAATAAATTCTGGATACGAATATAAAGGAAGATTAAGTTCTTTAGCTTTTTTTAATTCTGGATTTTCTGGGTCAATATGCCCCCCAACAATTACTGCATCTATTTCGTTTGTAATGCGTTCGGGAAACCAGCCTAAACGTTCAGGTAATAAATCATGAAGTGCCAAATTTCCATGCGATGGATCGTATATCTCATGGTCGCTACCAGAAATATTGTATCCATTATTTTTAAGGGTAATTGCTAAATTATGCATTGATTGCCCACCAATAGCTATAAAATGAATATGCTTAATCATATTGTTTTGTTTTAACTCACAAAGAAGTTTCTTTTGTATATTTGTTACAAAAATAACAAAATATGAAACTATATAGTATTGAAACAGGAAATTTTATGTTAGATGGAGGTGCTCTTTTTGGCGTTGTACCAAAATCTTTATGGGAAAAACGATATCCAACTGCGCATCAAAATCTTTGCAATCTTTCTATGCGAGCACTTTTGCTTGTAACTGAAACTAAAAAAATTCTTATTGATTGTGGAATGGGAAATACTATGGATGAAAATTTATTACAATACTATTTTTGCAATGGCGATTATTCCTTGTTAGATTCTTTACATGCGTGTGGATACAAAAAAGAGGATATTACTGATGTTATTTTCACTCATTTGCACTTTGACCATTGTGGAGGGGCAATTACAAAAAAACATGACGACACCTATGAATTAACATTTCCTAATGCTACGTATGTAATCAGTTCACAACAATGGGAATCTGCTTTACATCCTAACAGAAGAGAACGTCCTTCTTTTTTAAAACAAAATATTGAAACCATAGCAAATAGTAAAAAAATACACTTTATTCAAGAAAACACAGAATATATTCCCGGACTTGAATTGCGTTTGTTTTATGGACATACACACGGACAAATAATTCCGCATATTCGCTATAATAATACATTACTTATTTATTGTGGTGATCTTATTCCTACGGCGGCACATATTCCAGTGCCATATGTGTGTGGATATGATATTTTACCACTTACTTCGATGTCTGAAACAGAAACTTTTTTGCAATATGCGTATGAACAAAATGCCACATTGTTTTTTGAACATGACATTTCGGTTGAATGTTGCTCTTTACAAAAAACACCAAAAGGAATTTTTATGCAAGATGCATTTTCGCTTCAAGATTTTTGTAAAATGAATTTATAAATACATTTTGTTGCCATTACGTTTCTTAGATAGTACATTTGCGTTTATATTTTTATAAATAATTATGCCAGTAAACATTCCAGATACACTTCCTGCATCGGAAGTTTTAAAAAAAGAAAATGTGTTTGTAATGCACCAAAGCCGTGCAATTACGCAAGATATTCGTCCTTTACGTATAGGTATTTTAAATTTGATGCCATTAAAAGAAACAACAGAAACGCATCTTATCAGAATGCTTTCTAACACACCATTGCAGGTGGAAATTGTGCTTTTATACACAAAAACACATACGCCAAAACATACATCTATTGAGCATTTACAGTCTTTTTATAAATCTTTTGATGATATAGAACATAAAAAACTCGATGGACTTATAATCACCGGTGCACCAATAGAGCGTCTTCCGTTTGAACAGGTTTTGTATTGGAACGAACTTACAAAAATTTTAGATTGGGCAGATTCTCATGTTACATCAACATTGCATATTTGTTGGGGAGCTCAAGCGGCTTTGTATCATTATTATGGAATTCAAAAATTTGAATTAGCCGAAAAATTATTTGGAATTTTTACGCATACGGTACACGATAAAACCGAACCACTTGTTCGTGGGTTTGACGATGAGTTTTTAGCTCCTCATTCTCGATTTACCTATACGCGCCGCGAAGATATTATTGCATGTAAAGATTTATTTTTAGTGAGTGAATCGCAAGAAGCTGGTGTATATATTGCTGCTTCAAAAAACAAAAAACATGTGTTTGTTACCGGACACTCTGAATATGACCCACTTACATTACGAGAAGAGTATGTGCGTGATTTACAAAAAGGAGAAAACATTGCTATTCCTAAAAATTATTTCCCTCATGATAACCCCAAACAAACTCCAAAACATCGTTGGAAAAGCCATGGGAATCTTTTATTCGGGAATTGGCTTAATTATTATGTGTATCAAGAAACTCCATTTAAATTAGAGTAAACATCTGCCAATTTTTGTTTTTAATATATACGATTAATGGTAATTGTTCGTGGCAAATTACTATTTTTGAGTATTCAATTATGTGTGTATGGCAATTTTAATCGCATTAATTTTATCTATTATTTTACAACTTGGAGCGGCTTTTTTGGCAGTAAGCCTTATAAAACGTACAAAATATAATGCTTCGTGGATACTTATTTCTATAAGTTTTTCATTTATGGCTGTGCAACGTGTATATGATTTGATTTATATCTCTCAAAGCAATTTAGTGCTTGAACAAACCTCACTTGTGAGTTCGTGGCTCTCTGTAATTGTTTCTCTTTTTACGTTTATAGGAACGTTTTTTATTCGGAAAATTTTTGATTTACAAGACCGAATAGAAAGTTTGCGTAAAGGAAATGAACAACGAATTTTTTCGGCAATTATTAAAACCGAAGAACGAGAACGACAGGCATTTGCAAAAGAAATTCATGATGGATTAGGTCCAATTCTTTCGTCTATTAAAATGGCAATTTCTGCACTTACGTTTTCGCCAAACAATCAAACTGATAAAGAAATAATAAAAAAAACAACCTTTTCTATTGATGAAGCAATTATTACTATTAAAGAAATTTCTAATAAATTAAGTCCTCATGTCCTTTCTCGTTATGGAATTGAACGAGCTGTTAAAAATTTTACTGATGCTATAACATTTAACAAAAGTTTTGATGTCACTATTGATTCAAATATACATTCTGTACGTTTTGATTATAATGTAGAAACGGTTGTATATAGAGTTGTGTGCGAATTAATCTCAAACACCTTACAACATGCTGACGCACACGAAATACGCATTTCACTTTTAAAATCTGACACAAATTTACATATGCAGTATTCTGATGATGGAAAAGGATTTGTGTATGAAAATGTTCCCGATACAGGAATGGGGCTTTCTAATATTAAATCTCGTATTGCATCACTCCATGGCTCTTGTGTAATTCAAAGCGCTCCTCAAAAAGGATTTTCAGCTATTATTTCTATTCCTATTTAATTGAACGTTATGAAACAAAAAAGCATACTTTATTTAGTTGATGACCACACGCTTTTTCGTGAAGGATTAGCTTTTTTACTTTCAAAATGTGATTTTGTTTCTGAAGTATATGAGGCTGACAATGGAAAGGTTTTTCTTGATTCCCTTGATTCTCTCAAGCCCGATATAGTTATAATTGATATAGAAATGCCTGTAATGGACGGAATTTCTGCTACAAAAAAAGCTCTTGAAATCAATCCAAATCTCAATATTATTGCATTATCTATGTATGCACACGAAACGTATTATAGTGAAATGATTGATGCTGGGGCAAAAGGATTTTTGTTAAAAAACTCTGATTTTAGTGAAGTTCAAAGGGCTATACTTGACGTTCGTGATGGGAATAATTATTTTTCACCCGAAATTTTAGAGGGAATTATTAAAAAATTAAATAAAAAGGAATCTAAAAAAGAAGCTGAACTAACAGAACGCGAAATAGAGATTCTCTATAATATATGTAAGGGATTCTCAAATAGTGAAATAGCTGACATTTTATCAATTAGCAAACGTACCGTTGACAAACACAGAGAAAATTTATTGCTTAAAACAGCATCAAAAAACACTGCGGGTTTAGTTATATATGCAATTAAAAATGGTTATTTTGAGGTGTAAGTAATACGCAACATTTCAATACTGCATAATTCCAACTGTTTTAAAGGTGTACAGGTGTTTTCGTGTCATAAAACATACCTCATTGTATGTGCTTTTCACTCTTGTTTTTATCAAAATAATAAAATAAAAGCAGAAAAAAGTGGACGATAATTTTGTCAGTTAATAAAAAAACTTAATTTTGTAGTAACTAAGAAGAATACAATCAAAAAATGAGTGTTTATGTCAAAAAATATTGGTAAAATAGTACAGGTAATTGGACCTGTTGTTGACGTGAGTTTCGAAGGTAAAGAAAGTGAACTCCCTGACATATTAGAAGCATTAGAAATCACGAAGCTTGACGGACAAGTTGTAGTACTCGAATGTCAACAGCATGTTGGTGAAAAAACTGTTCGTGCAATTGCAATGGACTCTACTGACGGCATGTCGCGAGGCATGGAAGTACGTGCTACTGGTTCGCAAATTACTATGCCTGTGGGCGATAAAATTCGCGGACGTTTGTTTAATGTTACTGGTGACGCTATTGATGGTATTGGAAATGTATCGAAAGAAGGTGGATATCAAATACATGCAGCTCCGCCCGAATATGAAAAACTATCAACAGAATCTGAAATCTTATATACAGGTATTAAGGTTATTGACCTTATTGAACCGTATGCAAAAGGTGGAAAAATTGGCTTGTTCGGTGGTGCTGGTGTGGGCAAAACAGTTCTTATTCAGGAACTTATTAACAATATTGCAAAGGCATATGAAGGATTGTCTGTATTTGCTGGGGTTGGAGAACGAACTCGCGAAGGAAATGACCTCTTACGCGAAATGATAGAATCTGGCATTGTTACATACGGCGATGAATTCAAAAAAAGCATGGAAGAAGGTGGTTGGGATATTTCGAAAATTGACAAAAAAGCACTCGAAAACTCTTCGCTTGCTATGGTGTTTGGACAAATGAATGAACCTCCAGGTGCTCGTGCTCGTGTTGCTCTTTCGGGGCTTACTATTGCCGAAAACTTTCGCGATGGTGATGAAAAAACAGGTGGAAAAGATATTTTATTGTTTATTGATAATATATTCCGTTTTACGCAGGCTGGTTCTGAGGTGTCTGCTTTACTTGGACGTATGCCATCTGCGGTTGGGTATCAACCAACATTAGCTACTGAAATGGGATTCTTACAAGAGCGTATTACCTCAACAAAACGTGGCTCAATTACATCTGTTCAGGCTATTTATGTACCAGCCGATGACTTAACCGACCCTGCTCCAGCAACTGCTTTTGCGCATCTTGATGCAACAACTGTATTGAGTCGTAAAATAGTTGAACTTGGTATTTATCCAGCAGTGGATCCTCTTGAATCTTCGTCGCGAATTCTTACGCCTGAAATAGTTGGCGAAGAGCATTATAATACCGCACAACGGGTAATTCAAATTCTTCAAAGAAATAAAGAGTTACAAGATATTATTGCAATTCTTGGTATGGATGAACTTTCAGAAGAAGATAAACTTGTGGTGCACCGAGCGCGAAGAGTGCAACGGTTTTTATCACAACCGTTTCATGTTGCCGAACAATTTACTGGTATGAAAGGTAAATTAGTAGCTATTGAAGACACTATTAAAGGGTTTAATATGATTATTGATGGAGAGGTTGACCAGTATCCTGAGGCTGCATTTAATCTTGTTGGTACTATTGAAGAAGCTATTGAAAAAGGTGAAAAACTAATTGCAGCAGCAAAAAATTAATGCTATGATGGTAGTTGAAATTATTACTCCAACAAATACTATTTTTTCTGGAACGGTGCAGCGAATAAAATTACCGGGTTCTAAGGGAGAATTTGAAATGTTGCATAACCACGCTCCAATTATTTCTACATTACATGCCGGAAAAATTGTTTTGTTTGACGAGCACGGAACAAAACATGCATTTGATGTTTCTGATGGAGTTGTAGAACAAGCTCAAAATAAGGTAATTGTTTTGGTAGATTAATAGGTGAGTATTTCACGCAAAAGTCACTGATTATTCAGTGGCTTTTTTTTTCTATAATTATGAAGAGATACTATAAAAGAATTTTGTTCTGTTTGTTTGTATGTGTGCTAACTACACACGCATACACACAGCGTTTAGTTACTTTTCCTGCTTCTGATGGATTGTTAGTTTCAGCAGATTTATATGAAACAGAAGAAGAGTCTCATCGATATTTACTTTTGTTTCATCAAGCTGAATATAGCAGAGGCGAATTTCAACAAATTGCTACTCGATTAATAAAACTCGGTTTTAACTGTCTTGCTGTTGATTTACGATATGGCAATGAAATCAACTTTATTAATAATGAAACTGCCATGAGAGCACGTCAAGGAGCATTTGATGTAAATATGTTAGCAGCAAAAAAAGATATGATGGCAGCAATTAATTATGTAAAAACGTTACAGGATAGTGTGAGCGTGTTTTTACTTGGAAGCTCTTTTTCTGCCTCGCTTTCTTTAATTATTGCAAACGAAATACCTGATATTACCGCAGTAATGGCATTTAGTCCGGGAGAGTTTTTTGATGTAGAACTATCGGTAGAACAAAGTCTTAAAGGTTTATCTGTTCCCATGTTTGTTGGATGTCCTCGTAGCGAATATTATTATGTGATGCAACTCCTTTCGGGCGTAAAATCTAAAAATAAGGTTGTATTTCGTCCCGAAGGTTCTGATGGATTACACGGAGCAAAAACACTTTGGTGGGAGTCTGCAACTCGTGATGAATTTTGGTTAAGTCTTTTATTTTTCTTAAAAGATTTCAAATAAGCATATTTTCTCTATGACTAAAACAAAAATTCATACATTATCGTCTCTTACTCATGCTAATTCACGAGTGTATGGAATAGCTACATCTAATAATGAAATTCAATTTTGCACCTATGTAAATGCTGAATTGCAAATCGATTTAAAAGTAAGCGAACAAGTTGCGTTTGAAATAAATCCTCAAAAAACGATTAAATATTCTATTTATTCCTATTACGATGAGTTACGAATGATGAATTTTGAACTCGTTTCTAATGTAACAAAACACGGAGTTATTATAGATTTTTTAGATTCTATTTCTTTCTTTTTGCGATGTTCTTCGGAATATATTAAAGATGAAGAAAAAGATTTATATACTCGTTTAAAAAGCATAGATTCTGTGTTGTTTGTTCAAAAAATAGAAGACGGAAATTATTCTCAAAAACAACGAACTGTTTTACGCCGTTTGTTTCCTTATATTTAATTTTTTTTATGCATGAAACCAGTATTTATATATAGCATTTTATTTTTTTTAGCCTCTTGCAATTCTTCAAATACACCTCGAGAAAACAAACGATACGGTGGAAACCTGCAAATTGAAATACCATATAATCCCATTACACTTTTTCCACCTTCTGTTGATGATGATGTGAGTGAAAGAGTTATTTATCAGATGCATATGGGGCTTCTTCGTTTTAATCCATCAAATGCAACAATTCAATCGGGTATTGCAAAAAATTGGGACGTGGATAATACAGGCAAGGTGTATGTGTTTTACTTAGATAGCACGGTGTATTTTCATAATGATGATTGTTTTATTGGTGGACGCGGAAGGCGAGTTACAGCTCATGATTTTAAATATACTTTTACGTATCTTGCTTCTCGCCGTGCGGAGAATAAAAATTTTGGCATTGTGTCTCGAATAAAAGGTGCAAAAGAATATTTTTTGAATTACCCACATGAATCAGATGTTGATATAGAAGGCATACAAGTAGTTGATGATTTTACGCTTAAATTAGAATTTGAATCAGCAGCATCTATTATTTTATTTCATTTAGCAAAGCCTGCGGCATCTGTACTTGCTCATGAAGCAATTTCTCGATACGGGGCTTTAAATCTTGTAGGAACAGGTCCGTTTATATGTAAAAAAACACAAAATCAAGATGCTGTTATATTAGAAAAAAACGAATTCTTTTTTAAGAAAAACAGCAAAAAAGCCCCTCTACCATATCTTGATAGTATTACATTTCGGTTTGTAGATTCAAAACAAGAACGATGTGATTTATTTCTTCAAAAAAAACTTGATGCTATGCTATATATTAAAAGTGAAGATATAAATGAAATTACCGAATTGTTGTACGATAATTTAGAATACGTACTTAAAGAATCGTTTCAAACAACCGATGCAAAGCAAAAATTTTATAATATTATTTCAAAAGACATTCAAAATTTATACACCAATAACCTTCGATTGTATGATATGTCTGAAGTGTATAGAGAAACATCTACACAATAAACGCATATACGTTGTGAAACTATACATTCCATTTCTCTTGTAATCGTGTTTCTAAGGCTTCAAGAAAATTTTCGGTAGTTACCCAATCCGTGTCTTTCATGTTTTCGCCATGCACAGAAAGAGCTAAATCTTTTGTCATAATTCCCAATTCAACAGTTTCAATACATACTTGTTCAAGCGTATTACAAAATTCAATAAGTTTATAATTTTCGTCTAATTTTCCACGAAAAGCCAAGCCGCGTGTCCATGCAAAAATTGAAGCTATTGGGTTTGTCGAAGTCTTTTTACCTTGTTGATGCAGCCTATAATGCCGTGTTACCGTTCCATGAGCAGCTTCAGCCTCCATAGTTTTTCCATCGGGAGTTATTAAAACCGATGTCATAAGTCCAAGAGAACCAAATCCTTGAGCAAGCGTGTCGCTTTGCACATCACCGTCGTAATTTTTACACGCCCAAATAAATTCACCATTCCATTTTAAAACACTTGCAACCATATCGTCTATTAGCCTATGTTCGTATGTTAACTGCAATTTGTCAAATGTTTTTTTAAATTCATTTTGATACACCTCTTCAAAAATATCTTTAAATCTGCCATCATATACTTTAAGAATAGTGTTTTTTGTTGACATATAGAGGGGCCATTTTTTTTGGATTGCTAAATTAAAGCAGGCACGTGCAAAACCATAAATAGATTCATCAGTATTGTACATTGCCATTGCAATACCATCTCCAGAAAAATTTTGAACAGTATATGTTTGTGCTTCATCGCCATTTTCGGGAGTGTATATAATAGTAAGTTTTCCTTTTCCTTTTGTAATAAAATCCGTTGCACGATATTGGTCACCGTGTGCATGTCTGCCAATAATAATTGGTTTTGTCCAGTTAGGAATTAAACGTGGAATATTGTTAATTACAATAGGTTCTCTAAATACGGTTCCATCTAAAATATTACGAATTGTACCATTTGGAGATTTCCACATTGATGTAAGATTAAATTCTTTTACTCGTTGTTCGTCAGGTGTTATTGTGGCACATTTTATACCTACATGATATTTTTTTATAGCTTCGGCAGCCTCTATTGTAACTGTATCATTTGTTTTATTACGATTTTCTATGCCTAAGTCGTAATATTTAATAGTAAGTTCTAAATACGGCATAATAAGCCGTTTTTTAATAAATGACCAAATAACACGCGTCATTTCATCGCCATCTATTTCAACAATTGGATTTGCAACGATAATTTTTTTCATAAAGCAAATTATATAATTTTAATTGTAAATTTTATACAAAATAAATAAATAAATTGAATATATTAGTGCAATAATACATTGAAGCGTGCATGTTTTGTATTGACGTATTGCATTGTTTATGTTTAAATAAAATGATTTAATGTAAAATTACATACTACTGTGTATCAAAATCTTTGTTATAATGCTTTTTCATTATGCATTCCCCTTAGGGTAATTTTATTTCTAATTGTCTTAAAAAGCAGGACAAAGATTGATTTTACTACAAGTATTTTTATGAAAAAATAATATTCTTGAACGATTTTTAATATGTTTTTGAACGATTTTTATAACTTGATTTTGATTTGAAGTTATAATTTTGTAACATGTATTTTTAGTTAGAAGTTATTTGTGAGATAAGAAAAAAAATTCTTATTTTTACAGATTCAACATAAATTAAAATAATATAAGAAAATAAGTTTTTAATGAATTAACGTTACATCCTTTAAATAATAAACAGTATGAAAACACTTTCCTCCTTTTTCAAAACAGTAATAGCTGGAGCTTTGTTATTCACAACAAGTTCTGTGTTTGCCGCTGCTCCCACATGGACACGAGTAGATTATACTAATACAACTGCATTTGTTGGTTGGGTTCGTATAAATCATTACGATTCAGGATTTCCTATAACCGTAAAAGCCGGCGATTATATAGGTGCGTTTGTAGGAACAGAATGTAGAATGATTGCTGAGGTATTTTCGTATAACGGCAATTTATATGTTTCATCAGTAATTCATGGTGGAGATATATTTGATGGATACCCTTCAGATGATCCTAATCTTGATAACACTGCCGAAGAAGTTGAATGGAAAGTATGGGATAATGCTGCTAATAAAGTAGTTGCAGCAACAGTTAAGGGTACATTATTCTCTAATCCGGGAGGTGAAATTCTTTCGTATGAAATTGGAAAACCAAATACAAATAGTGATTTAGAATCACTTTCTGTTGCAGGTGCTGATTTATCTCCTGCGTTTTCTACTGCAACTACATCATATGCTGTAGAACTTGCTGCTGGAGGGACTCTACCAGTACTTGCAAACTATTCTGCATTTACAACAGACTCACGAGCTACAGTAACAATAACTCCAGCAACAGATTTTGCGGGAAATAATGTAACTACTATTCGGGTAACTGCTGAGGATGGAACGTTTACCAACTATACAATTACATACACGCAAGCAGCATGTACAATTGCTGCTCCAACAGTAAATAATCCTATTATACACTATTGTGTGGGAGATATAGCTGCTCCATTAACTGCAAATGGTACCAATTTATTATGGTACACTAATCCTGCTGGAACTGGAATTACAACGCCACCAACACCATCTACTGCTTTGGCAGGTTAAAGCATATATTATGTTTCTCAAACTATTGGATGTGAAAGTGAAAACACTGAAATACAAGTTGTTGTACATGCTTTACCAACGGTAAGTATTACACCAAGTTCAACTGCAGTATGTTCTGATGAAACCGTAACGTTAAATTTAGTTCCAGCAATAGGCGGTATATTAGATGGTGATGGTACTAATGGACTTACATTTAATCCTTCTCTTGCAGGTAATGGCAGCCATCTGTTAACGTATTCATATACTGATAATAATCAGTGTTCAAATGAAGCAACAACAACTATAGCT
>JAAYPM010000049.1 GCA_012519815.1 Bacteroidales bacterium | reverse complement strand
ATATTTTTGTGTTAAAATTTCTTTCGCAGTATAGTATATTTTTCCTTCCTCTGATTCTAACATATTTACTATTTCCATTGCCAAATCATAGCCTCCTGCATGTGCAAATGCTTCTATATCGTTTTTAGAAGGAGAGTTTTTAGTGTACCATTTAGATATTTCACCTATGTTAGTTTTTTGTATGAGGGTTAATTCTTTTTTCGAGTCAAATCCGTTTTGAATAGCATGTAATTTTCCAATAAAACCTCCTTTTTTACCCGAAAAATCATCAAGTACAAGCTGATGTTTGCTCATAAGTTCAGCAAATTGAGAAGAAAGTTTTGTGATTTTTGTTTCAAATGCTTGCTGTATGTTCGTGATTTTTTTGAAAAAATCAGGCAAATTAACCCTATGTATGCTGTCTGCACGCATCATATATTGCTCATTAAACAAAATAGAACTGTAACTAATTATTTCATGCAGCACATTTCTGCTTTTGCCTTCTTGTACTTTATAATCAGAAAAATCTCGAATAATTTTAAAAGCAGGCAGTTCTTCCGAAAGTTCTAAAAACATCTGCAAAACAGCTTTTTCAATTACTTCACCTTGATTCAGTTCAAGATTATATGATGAATGTAAGTTGTTTTCTTTTGCAAAATTGCGAATCACCCGTTGAAAAAAACTGTCGATAGTTTCAATAAAGAAAAACGAATAATTATGAAGAATTTCATGTAAAATATTTTGTGCTGTTGTGCAAATAGAATCTTTGTCTTTCTGAGTTGTTTTCTTTAATTCTTCCATATAAGGAGAATCTGTTTTGTATGCTAATTCATACAAACTTGTTATAATTCTATGTTTCATTTCGGCACTTGCTTTATTGGTAAAAGTAACCGCAAGCGTTTGCTTAAAATTTTGGGGATTCTGAAACAACAGTTTTATGTATTCTTGTGTTAAAATAAATGTTTTTCCAGCTCCTGCCGATGCTTTATATACGTGAATCATGAGTGTAAAAATTGCATATAGATAAAAAACATGTCTAAAATTGAGAGACTCGGCATAAAGATACAAAATATTCTTATTTTAGCGTATAAATTTACATGAAACCAAAATGTATGCTTGAATACGATATAGCAATTATTGGCAGTGGTCCGTCGGGCAGCTGTGCAGCATTAACTCTGCAAAACACGAATGTGCGTGTGGCTTTGTTTGAAAAAGAAGAATTTCCCCGTCAAAAAGTGTGTGGCGATGGTTTGTGTGATAGAAGTATTAACACTTTACGTGCTATTTCTGAATCATATTATTTTGAATTTATGGAAACGTTTTCTCCATTGCCCATGCAAAAAACCGATTTAGTATATAAAGGCACGCATTACACCCTTAATTTTAAAAATTTTGGATATACGTGTAAACGAGAAGATTTTGATGCGTTTTTATTTTCACGAATACAGCGTGATTGTTCAAATTGTACAATATATCAAAACACGCAGATTGCAGAGGTGCAAAAACATGAACGCGGACTTGTAATTCGAAGTTCACAAAATGAAACTTTTTTTGCAAAAATGGTAATTGTGGCAAATGGTGCAAAATCACATATAGCAACAGAACTCACCGGAAAACCATGGGCAAAAGAAAAAAATGGGGTTGCAATACGTGCATATTTTTCGGGTGTTAGCGATACTAAATCTGATACTATTGAACTGCATTATTCAAAAAAATATTTTCCCGGATATTTTTGGATTTTTCCCATGCAAAATAACATTGCAAATGTTGGGTTTGGTTATTCTATGAAAGACAAAAACAAACACCCATTGTCAATTCACGAAATTTTTACAGAATGGATTCAAAATGATGGAAAATTACGAGAGCGATTTAAAAATGCCGTTCCAATTTCTAAAATGCAAGGAGGATTGATTCCATATAATACAAACGATTTTTCATCTGCAGGAAATAGATACATAATAACAGGAGATGCCGCTTCGCTTATCGACCCAATATCGGGTGGAGGTATTGGCAGCGCTATGTATAGTGGATATTGTGCTGCAAAAACCGCATTGCAGTGTGTGGAAACGCAAGATTTTTCATACACACAAACTAAAACCTATGAAAAAGCCTTAAAACAACGTATTCAAAAAGAAATTCGTAAACGAAATAGATTGCAAAAATTAATACGCAGACTGCCTTTTATGTTAGATATGTTTGCTTATGTTGCAAAAAATCAAAAACGACTACAAAAAATTTCGTCTTGGTATTTTCGATGATTTTCTTTTTTTAACCGCAATGTTCGCAAAGAATTTACGCCAAGTTCGCAGAGTGGTGTTGTGCGTTTGTGTTCGTTTTTACCTATATGTGTAGTGTGTTGCATTTTTAGTGTAACCATAGAGTTTTCATCTTGTTTTTCTTCATCTTCTTTGCGGTTTTCTTTTATTTTAAATTGTGAATATCACGTTAATATGTTTTTTCAAAGTATAAACACTTGTGAGGTAAATACTGTATTTTTGTTGTATTCAAGGAAAAAGTGAATGATAGAAATAAAAATTTCCACAATAGAATTATTTGTAGCTCTTATTGTAATTGGGAGTGCCTCAATTCAGCTTGTGTATTATTTGTTTTTTTATATTCGAATAGCATTTATTAAGCGAAAAAAGAAAACACCTCCAACACACAAGCCTGTGTCGGTTATTATTTGTGCAAAAAACGAAGAATATAATCTGAAAAAAAATTTACGATTGGTATTAGAACAGCAATATACCGAATTTGAGGTTGTTGTTGTAAATGATTGTTCGCAAGATGATACTGATTTTTATGTTACGCGTTTACAAAAAGATTATTCGCATTTACGTTATACAAAAATACTTGAAGACCCTAAATTCAAGCATAATAAAAAATTAGCCGTAACCATTGGAATTAAAGCTGCAAAATATGACACCTTTGTTTTTATAGATGCAGATTGTTATCCTGTTTCAAACACATGGCTTTCAGATATATGTGCCGAATTTTCAGACAAAAAGCACATTATACTCGGATATGGTGGGTATGAAATGAAGAGTGGCTTTTTAGATAAATTAGTACGATACGACACATGCTGTATAGCACTGCAATATATGACTTTTGCACATGCAGGAATTCCGTATATGGGAGTTGGTCGAAATTTGGCATATTCCCGCGATATGTATGTAAAAAGTAGTCGTTTTGTAAATCATTCGCATATGCAATCGGGTGATGATGATTTATTTATAGCAGAAGTTGCAACTGCAAAAAACACGGCAATTTGTTTAGTTCCAACAAGTTTTACACGCTCAGAACAAGTATCATCGTTTCGTGAATGGCGTTATCAAAAACAAAGACATTTAACAACCTCTCGAAAATATTCTTTTCTGCAAAAAATAGTATTAATTCTTGAACCATTGAGCAGAGTTTTATTTTACTGTTCTGTTGTAGCATACGCTTTTTGTTCATTTCAAAACTATTTTGTGCTTGCAATAAGTCTTGTAGCTGCCCGAATGTTGGTATATTTTGTTACAAATGTTTGTGCTATGAACAGTTTGCACGAAAAAAAATTATTAGTATATTCGCTTATATTTGATAGTATGCTACCAATTATTATTACTTTTTTGCATATTCAAAATATGATACGTACACAAAAAAAACGATGGTAAAAAACGAGCATTTTTCTTCGAAAGCAAAACAAGATATTGTCTTAGTTGAACAAGCACTTAAAGGCGACCAAAAAGCGTATGCACTTCTGTTAAAAAAATACAGAGATACAATTTATTATATGCTTTTAAAAATGGTTAAAAACCAAAATGATGCTGATGATTTAACTATAGAAGCATTTGGAAAAGCATTCCGAAATCTTTCTCAATATACGTCTGAATATGCGTTTAGTACATGGCTATTTAGAATAGCATCAAATAATTGTATTGATTTTTTACGAAAAAAACGGGCAATAACTATTCCTATAGATACAGCTGCTGAAAGCGATGAAGGATATAGTGGTATTGTTATTCAAGCAACAGATTTGAATCCCGAAGAGCATATGATTAAAAATCAAAAAACTGAAGAATTAATGGAGATTGTGCAGCAATTAAAACCACGATATAGACAATTAATAGAGCTGCGTTATTTTAAAGAATTAGCGTATGAGGAAATAGCGCAACATATGCAGTTGCCTCTCGGAACTGTTAAAGCTCAGTTGTTTAGAGCACGTGAATTGCTTACCAATATTATGAAAAAAGATACTGATTAATTCATAATTGCAGCATAGAATCATTCTCGCATGAAACATATTTATCACTATTTTCCTGATCTTACAAAACTTCAATATTCTCAATTCGAAGCTTTAGGCACTTTGTATCCAGAATGGAACGAAAAAGTAAATGTAATATCTCGTAAAGATATTGAAAACCTTTATGTGCATCATATTCTTCATTCAATGGCAATTGCAAAATATTTTTCGTTTAAACAAAATAGCAGCGTGCTCGATATTGGTACAGGAGGCGGATTTCCTGGTATTCCACTTGCCATTTTGTTTCCGCGAGTGTCGTTTACATTGATAGATTCTATTGCGAAAAAAATTATGGTGGTTGAAACTATCGCTAAGGAAATAGGACTTAAAAATGTTACTACGCAACAGATACGAGTCGAAAATTTGCACGAAAAATTTGATTATGTAGTAAGTAGGGCTGTTACCTCGTTTCCGGAGTTTTTTAAAATGTCAAAAAAAAATGTGAGCGGAATTGTAAATAATAAATTGCAAAATGGTATTATTTATTTAAAAGGAGGCGATTTTTTTGAGGAAATGAAGGGATTTAGAAAATATAAAATATATTCTATCATTATTGTCCGATAAAAACACAAAAAAATCTAATTGATTCTACAACTTGTTGATTT
>JAAYPM010000048.1 GCA_012519815.1 Bacteroidales bacterium | reverse complement strand
GAAACATGAAGATTTAACAATAAAAAAATAAATATTAAAAAAGTAGTTCCTTTTGTCTTTTGTATCAAGATTCGCATAAAATAGGCTTTGGTATTTGATTCGGCAAATATAAAATTATTCTTTATTACTACAAAACATTTTCAAAAAATAACAACACACAATTTTATATGCAAGAAATCTACAGCAAAATGCAGAACATTTTATTTTCGTATATAGTCTGATGGTTTTACACCATAGCGTTCAAAAAAACAGGTACTAAAATATCCAGGGTCTGCAAAACCAACCTCATACGCAATTTCAGCTATTCTATATCGCTTTGTTTTTAACATTTCGAGAGCACGTTGCAAGCGTATTGTTTTAATATATTCATTTGGAGATTGCCCAATAACAGAACTTGTTTTTCTATACAATTGCGACCTGCTCAATCCCACTTCTTTGGCAAGCATATCGACCTTAAAATCGAAATTATTTATATTTCTATATACACATTCTGTAATGTCCTTTATTATTTTATCATCAAAACTATCGGGCAACACAAAATCATCTTCGGTTTCTAATTTTTCTTTTAAATGCAACAATAATTGTTCTCTATGTTTCATAAGAGCAAACACCTTTTGCTTTAAAACCTCAATATTAAACGGTTTTGTAATGTAATCATCGGCACCATGTTCAAACCCTTCAATTTGCTCTTCAGGGCGTGTTTTTGCACTTACTAAAATCACAGGAATATGACGGGTTAAATGATTTGATTTTAACTGTTTACACATATCCTTTCCGTCCATTTCTGGCATGCGAATATCACTTATTATGATTTCTGGTATAATTTGCAATGCTTTTTCTAAGCCATCTTTTCCGGTATGTGCCACAAATACCATGAACGAATCGGCAAACACTTCTTGTAAATAATCGGTAATTTCCACATTGTCGTCAACAATCAACATACATTGTTGCGTATCTTCTGGAACAAAATCAGATATCGTATCTTTTTTAATTATCTCTTTTTTTTCTGTTAGTTGTTGCAAAGGTTTTCCTTTTGGTACAGTTACAAAAAACGAAGAACCTTTTCCCACTTCACTTTCTATAGAAAGCGTGCCCTTATTACGAGCAATAAACATTTTACAAATTTGCAAACCAAATCCCGACTGGAAATGACCACTAAGCACGATATTTTCTGACAATAATTTTTGTATCAATTCCTTGTCCATTCCTATACCAGAATCGTGCAATTGAATTTCTATTCCATCTTTTACATCAAACATTTTGAGTACAATGGAACCATTTCGAGGCGTAAATTTAATACTGTTAATAATAAGATTTCTTAAAATAGCCGACATCATACGCGAATCGACAAAGGCGTATGATTCCACAGTATTTTCCAAGGTAAAATGAATATTTTTTTGACGTAAACTTTCGCTTACAAGAGATAAAACAGTAGCAGTAAGTTCCTCCATATTAACCTCTTCGGGGTGATATTGCACCGCATCATCTTTACTTAAACTCCATTCGAGCACCTCTACCATTTGCGAATATATAGCCTCTGTTGATTTTTTCAGCGAAGTTATATTAGGCAATAAATCATCATATTTATTTTTTTTGATTTTTTCTTGTAACAGTTTCACAAAACCAAGAAGCGTACTTAAAGGATTTTTAAAATCGTGTGCAATTACCGTAATTAACTTATTTTTAGTGTTCAACACCTCTTGCAATTGCTCGTTTTTTATTTCAATCACCAATTGTTGTTCACGTAAACTTTCATAATGATTTTGAATAGTATCATTTTGCTCTTGCAAGGTATCATTTACTAATTTGAGTTGCGAAGTTTTTTCATTTACCAAACGTTCTAATTGTTTGTTTTTTTTACGAATATTTCTATCCCGCACTATTATAAGCGTAGCTATTAAAAGCACAAGTAAAATTATATATACTATTTTAAACCATAGAGTTTTCCACCAAGGTGGCAACACCGTAATTTTTATAAAACTCTCTTGTTCAGACCATTCATTATCACTTGTGGTAGTTATAACCTTAAACACATATTTTCCATGTGGAATATTTGTATACGTAACCTTTCTGCTATTTTCGCCAAATACCCAATCAGTATCAAATCCTTCGAGTTTATATTTCACATTTGTTTTTTGATTATCAACAAAATTAAGCACCGCAAATTCTATACAAAATGACGATTGATTATGTTGCAACGTAAGTTCTGTTTCCAACGAAAAATCTTTTGTTAACACAGAGTTTTGTTGTCGTGGTATTTGCTGTACATTATTTACAAATAATTTTGTAAAATACACAGATGGGTGAATATTATGGTTATACGAACTATCCTCGTGCAGCACCACATAACCATTTAAACCTCCAAAAAATAAATGTCCCGTAGAACTTCTAAACGCAGCCTTTGTATTATATTGTAGTTGTGGCATTCCCCATATTCGAGAAATATCTTTTATAGTTTTTTCATTCGGAGAAAAAGCAAATAAAGATTTTGCCGTACTTATCCAAATAGTACCATGAGCATCTTCGAGCAAAGCCTTTGCATTTGTTAAGTCCACATGTGTAAAATCAAGGTATTCTAAACAATCAGTTTTTCTATTATACACGCACACCCCATCATATTTAGCCACATATATTTGATTAGTAGAAGATTCAAGTATATCACTTGTAAAATAGCCATTTTTACATTTATTAAGGGAATCAGCTACATTATAAAAATAGGTAGAATCACCATCAAATCTCCCCAAATGAACTCCATCAATAAACCACACATTTGAAGAAGCATCAAACAACAATTTAGAACAAAACATAGATTTATCCCAAGCAGGATATGTTAGTCGCAATTGCGTTGTGTCAAGAAATTGTTTTGATTTTACATCGAAAATTTGCACACCATAGCCAAACGTAGAACACCAAATTTGATGCGTAGTAGAATCAAAATGTAATCCGTAAATATTTTGTGAAGAAACACGAGTGCCATGCACAGAAAATTCTAAAGGCGTAAAGCGTTTTTGTTTCACATTAAACACATTAAGTCCACCATTCCATGTTGCGACAGCAATATTTTCTTCATCAAAAGGTGCGATATCAAGAACAGCCTGCGAAGAAAGACCGTGTTGAAAATTAAAATTATCAAAACTTTGCGTTTTAGGATTATATTTTGAAAGTCCACCACCGTCACTTCCTATCCAAATATTTTTTTGTGCATCTTCAAAAAAAGAACTTACAATATTTCCTTGCAGACTGTTTGGATACGGACTTTTAGCAAAATACGAAACCTGTCCGGCAAGTGGAGAAAGCACACTCACCCCTCCTCCATGCGAAGCCAACCACATATTATCGTGCGAGTCGCGATATATAGTTTTAATACTATTAGCAGCAACATTTTGGTTTCCGGGAGATTCTTCAGAAAAAAACCTCATGTACTCAAGTTTTTTATCGTACACAGCTATTCCGCCCATATGCGAACTTATCCACATATTTCCGTACACATCTTCACAAATAGATGACAAAGCAGAAAAAAACGATTTGTTTTGATTACATT
>JAAYPM010000047.1 GCA_012519815.1 Bacteroidales bacterium | reverse complement strand
ATATATATATAAGCCCATTCGAAAAACAGGCATTACGCTTTCAAAAGAAATAAACAATAGTTATATTTTACGCACAGCAATTATAGTAATGGCAATGTATGTTGCTTTTTCTATAGGAGCAAACAATGTCGCCAATGCAGCTGGACCAATTACCATAATGGCAGTAAACGAACTACAGGTTCAAGATTCGCATATATTGCATATTATGTTACTTTCCACCTTAATTATAGCTCCAAGTTTTGGGATAGGCAGCTCTTTATTTGGGCATAAAATAGCAAGAAACACTGGTAAAGAAATTGTGTTATTTGGTAGAATAGAAGCGGTAATTATCTCATTTATATCGGCTTCACTTTTACTTGTAGTATCTTTATTTAAAGGAATCCCCACATCATTAGTACAATTAAACGTAGCTGCAATTATAGGTATTGGGGTAGCAAAACTTGGATTTGTAAACATTTTTAAGAAAACAGAAGTCAATAAATTTTTTATAGTTTGGCTTATTGCTCCCATACTATCATTTGCTATTTGTTTATTGCTTATTTATATAAGTGATGTGGTAGGATTATTAGATTTATAAACATGAATTATTTAGAAGAATTAGAACAAGATATTCGTTTTACCGAAGGACTTAAAGCTTGTTTACAATGTGGTGTTTGCTCGGCTATTTGTCCCGCAGCCGAATTTTACAATTACGACCCTCGAATTATTGTAATTACAGTACAAGAAAAAAACAATCAGCGCATTGAAGATTTATTAAAATCAGAAGCAATATGGTACTGTGGGCAGTGTATGTCGTGCAAAACACGTTGCCCACGCGGGAACACTCCGGGTTTTATTATTCAAGCCCTACGCACACTTTCTCAAAAACATGGTTTTTTTACACAAAGCGAAAAAGGACGTCAACAATATGCCATAAAAAAAACAGTTGGAGAAAACATTCTCAACAAAGGATATTGCATACATCCCGATTTAATGGAGGCAGAAGCTCACCCTGAGCAAGGACCGATTTGGGATTGGATTGTAAAAAACAAAGAAGCTGTATATGACAAATTTAACGGCAATCTTGATAAAGAAGGCGCAGGAACATTAAGAAAAATACACAAAAAAAATCTTGATGAACTTGCACAAATATTTGAAATAACTGGAACAGGCGATTTTTATAATATTATTGAACAAGAATCTAAAAAACAAGCCGAAGCAATGAACATTCAGTTTGATGCATCTAAAAAAAACGATTACTTTACTCATGTATATACTTATAATAGCAATACACATTCTGATGATTCTCATAATGAAAACAATTACTAAAAAACAAAGCTGGAATTCATATCAAAAAGAAATTGCAAACGATAATCTTTATTACGCTCGCAGTTGTATTCGTCAGAATTTTTTTCCTGCTTCGGAACATATGTTTTTACATATATTACAAAAAGAATTAGGGAAGAATGTTTTTGACGACCCAAATCACACAACCTGCACTGGCATTGGTTATCATGCAGATGTGGTTCTTTTTGATACTATACAAACAGTAATTGCTCGTCATTTTGCACTAATGACAGAGGCAGGGCTTGAACATATGGCTATTTCGTGTGTAACATCATTTGGATTATACACCGAAGTTTTACACACATGGGAGCATTACCCAGAACAACTCGAAAAAATTCGAGATTTTTTATATAAAGCCACAAAAAAAGAGTTTAATCTTCCCAAAAGTATTGCACACACAAGCGATGTTATATATTCTCTTCGTGATGAAATTGCACAAAAAGCACAGCACACATTAATAAACAAACATACAGGAAAACCGCTACGAGCTGTTGAACATATAGGGTGTCATTATGCAAAAATGTTTCCCTCAAAAGGTGTTGGTGGAGCTGAATTTCCACAAGTATTAGCAGGTATGATTGAAAGTTGGGGTGGAGAAGTTGTTGATTATCCAGAACGCCGACATTGTTGTGGATTTGGATTTCGTAATTATTTAGTACAAGCAAACAGAGGATATTCCATGTCTAATTCCAAAAAGAAATTTGAATCGATGGAAGTCTATAAACCTGATTTTATTCTTACAAATTGTCCGGGTTGTTCTATGTTTATGGATAAATGGCAATATACCATCGCCGAAATAGATGGAAAAACGTATGATTCGTATGGCAAGGGAATTCCTGTACTCACATACGAAGAACTTACAGGATTAGTGTTAGGATACAATCCATGGGATTTAGGATTACAAATGCATCAAGTTCAATCTGAAAGTCTTTTAGATAAAATGGGCATTTCATATGATCCACATCTTAAATACACCGATAAACACGGAAATCAATTACCCAAACCTGTTTCACCATTACATTTAACTCAAACATGATAGACGTTATTATTATAGGAGGCGGTATTGCTGGTTTAGAAACAGCCTGCACGCTTCATACACAAGGAATAGAATCTTTAATTCTTGAAAAAGAAAAAGAAATTGGTGGAAAACTCACACAATGGGATTCTTTATTTCCTTCGAACAGAAATGCAAAAGAATTAGTAGAAACATACAAAGATGAAATACAAAAACATACTATTACAGTATATGTAAACACGAAGGTAATTGCAATAAAAAAGCAAAACGATGGTACATTTGAAATTTTCACATCTCGCGAAATTGTATTTAAAGCAAAAACAATAGTTATCGCTTCGGGATATTCTATTTTTAATGCTGAACGAAAAGAAGAATATGGATACGCAATATATCCAAATGTTATTACTTCTGCTGATTTGGAACATATGTTTGCTACTAAAAAAGAATTGAAAGCTCCTTCAGGACGAACATTAGAGCGTGTTGCCTTTATTCATTGCGTAGGGTCGCGAGACGAAAAAGTGGGAAATCATTATTGTTCTCGTCTTTGTTGTGTTACAGGCGTAAAACAAGCAATAAAAATACGACAAATGCTTCCCGAAACTCATGTTTTTAATTTTTACATGGATTTACGTATGTACGGATTAGGTTTTGAAGAAATGTATCGCGAAGCTCAAGAAAAACATGGTGTTCAATTTATTCGGGGTAGAGTTTCTGAAATAGCCCAAACAAATGAAGGGCGTTTACAATTAAAAGCAGAAGATACACTCGCTGCTCGTCCAGTTCGTATGCAAGTAGATATGGTTGTATTACTTGTAGGTATGGAAGCACCTGAATGCAATAGTATTTTAGGAAAATCATGTAATATACAATACAACGCAGCTCAATTTATTGTACCTCAAGATATTCATTATAGTTCAGGAATCACCAGTGCTGAAGGTGTTTTTGTGTCTGGAACTTCAATAGCACCACTTTCGGTATTTGACACCATTAATCATGCTCGTTCAACAGCATTAGCTGTTTCAAACTTTTTAATGCCTATTCAAAATGAATAAATTTGGATTTTCAACACACGCATCTCGTGTTATTGATTACGAAACAATTGACACTAAGCTAATTTCATATATTGTAGAAAACGAACCTTCGTTTGCATCATGTATTTCTTGTGGTTCATGTACTGCCACATGCAGTGCTGCTAATCTTACTTATTTTAATATACGACGATTAAACGTACAAATACGATTAGGTGAATTTGAAGAAATTCAACAAGAAATAGACAAATGTATGTTATGTGGAAAATGCATGCTTGTTTGTCCACGAGGAATAAACACACGCAATGTAATTATGTTAATTAAACGAGGGTTAACAACACTTGAAATAAAAAAATAACATGAATTTCAATTTTTTCGTACTACCATTTACTATAGGTTTTTTTATCATTATTGTTGTATTAGGCGTACGTTTTACTCGATGGATTTGGAAATTATCAAAAATTGATAAACTGCGTATTCTTCATGGTTTTTTTACTCGTAGAACATTACGAGCTATTCGCGAGGCGTGGAATGAAAGTTTACTGCATAAAAATATATTTAAAGTAAATCCATTTTTAGGGTTTATGCACATGAGCTTAGCCTTTGGGTGGTTTTTAATTATTGTGGTGGGACATATTGAAATGTATGCACTTACAGGTAACCTAACCGCCATGCCATGGGAATCGGTGTTTTTTAGATATTTTGAACATACTACATCACATGCACATGCAATTTTTGCACACATTATGGATACACTTCTATTATTGGTTTTAGGAGGAGTAGGATTAGCATTATACAAGCGGGTAAACATGAAATTTTTTGGAATACGCCGCAATACACAACTAAGAGTATCCGATAAAGTAGCATTATATTCTTTATGGGCAATATTTCCAATGCGTCTCCTTGCGGAATCTGCAACAGCAGGGTTTTATATGAATGGAGGTTGGCTCACAAATAATATTGGACATGTGTTTCAGTTGGTAAATCTAAACAGTAACGGTGAATTAATATTTTGGTGGATATATTCTATTAGTTTAGGAGCTTTTTTTGTAGTGCTGCCATTTTCACGTTACATGCACATTCCAACCGAAGTATTATATATATTTTTAAAAGAATATGGAATAAAACTCAAACGTGAATATAATTCGTTTTCAGAAATTCAGGTATATTCTTGCTCTCGATGTGGTATTTGTATAGAAGCATGTCAAATGCATCATGCTAAAATATCCAACAATCAATCGGTATATATTTTAAAAAACATACGTGATGAAAATATTACAGAGAGAAAAATATATAACTGCTTACTTTGTGGACGCTGTGAAACATTATGTCCAGTAAATCTTAAACTAAACGATTTGCGAATAACATTACGAATAAACGCAAGTAAAGATTTTAATTCAACATATGATTTTTTAGAACAACCACACAATACCGAACATGCAGAGGTAGTGTATTTTGCAGGTTGCATGAGTCATCTTTCTCCAAGTATTATTTCTGCGGTTGAAACAATCCTTAAAACCACAAAAACACCGTATTTATTTATAGATAAAGAAAAAGGTGTATGTTGTGGAAGGCCATTAATGCTTGCCGGACAACAAAAAGCTGCATTAAAACTCATAAACCATAACCGTGAAAGTATTATACAAAGCGGTGCTCAAACGCTTATTACCTCCTGCCCTATTTGTTACAAAACCTTTAAAGAAGATTATGAATTAGGACAGATGCGTATTTTACATCATAGCGAATATATACACGAATTGCTTACTAATAAATCTCTTAAAATATCTAAATCAACACAAAAATACATATATCACGACCCTTGTGAATTAGGACGAGGAAGTGATGTGTACGAAGAACCGCGATTTATTTTATCGCAAACAGGAACTCTTAAAACCATAGAAAACGAACGTCAAAAATCACTTTGTTGTGGCGGTTCTCTTGGAGATGTAAGTTTGTCGATGCAAGAAAGAAATAGAATTACGCATCAAACGCTACTGCAACTCACAAAACCAAATCCAGACTGCATTGTAACAGCATGTCCGCTTTGTAAAAAAACATTTGCTAAACAAAAGAAAGTTCCCGTAAAAGACATTGCCGAAATAGTTGTTGAATGTATGTAGCAAATATTCAACAACATAGAAACAATGTTATGAAAATTTAAAACGTACAAACTACACATTCATTTTAAAAAATTAATTAATAACTGTATCTTTAAAAAAAAATTATTATATGAAATTACAAGGAAAACTCATACAAATTCTTCCACTGCAAACAGGCGAAGGGAAAAATGGCACATGGAAAAAACAAGAATTTATAATTGAAACTTCTGGACAATACCCAAAAAAAATATGCATTTCAATGTGGGGCGATAAAATAAACAATGCATTATTACAAATAGGCAATGAACTTATAGCACACATTGATATTGAAAGTAGAGAGTATAACGGACGATGGTACACCGAAATTAGAGCATGGAAAATTGAAGGAAAAGCTAATAATGAATCTGATTCTGCACCAAATTTCCCTCCTCCAACATTTGATGTTCCTGATGAATATGATGTAGATCCATTTTAAATAATAAAAAAAGCCTCTCAATTTGAGAGGCTTTGCGGTCTGGACGGGACTCGAACCCGCGACCCCCGGCGTGACAGGCCGGTATTCTAACCAACTGAACTACCAGACCATTTTTTAATTGTGATGCAAATATACAGTTGTTTTTGATATTGCAAAACAGAAATAAAAAAAAATATCTTTTTTTTTGTTTTTTTTTAGAATATCTTTTTTCAACAATTATTTGTACATTTGAGAAAACATAGATATAAAATGGGAACGGTGGTTAATATTTATCAAGTCTTCACAAGGCTTTTTGCAAATAAAAACAATACAAATAAGGAATTTGGTACAATTAAAGAAAATGGTTGTACAAAATTCAATGATATTTCGAATGTTGCTTTATCTGAAATAAAAAAATTAGGAGCAACACATATTTGGTACACAGGCATTATTCGCCATGCAAGTTGCACTGATTATTCAAAATTTGGAATGCCTGCCGATAATCCTCATATTATAAAAGGGCGTGCGGGTTCGCCATATGCAATAAAAGATTATTATGATGTGCATCCCGATTTTGCGGTAAATATTCCCAAACGCATGAATGAATTTGAACAGTTGTTAAAACGAACACATGATTCTGGATTAAAATGTATTATTGATTTTGTGCCAAATCATGTGTCGCGTACATATTGTTCCGATAAAAAACCGCCAGGTATCCAAGATATTGGCGAATACGATGATAAAACAGTATCATTTAAACCAAGTAATAATTTTTATTATATTCCAAACGAAGAGTTTATTTTACCAGAAGATATTTATTTCCCATATACCGATGGACACGAACCATACACAGAATACCCTGCTCGTGCCACTGGAAATGACGTGTTTTCACCACAGCCATCAAAAAATGACTGGTACGAAACTGTGAAATTAAATTATGGTATTGATTACAATAATTTATGGGCAGAACATTTTGAACAAGTACCCGACACTTGGGTTCGCATGCTCGAAATACTGCAATTTTGGGCACAAAAAGGTGTTGATGGTTTTCGATGCGACATGGCAGAAATGGTTCCTGTTCGCTTTTGGTCGTGGGTTATTCCACAAATAAAAGAAATAAATCCTCATATTATATTTATTGCCGAAATTTATAATCCTAACTCTTACAAATCATATCTAAAAAAAGGAAAATTTGATTATTTATATGATAAAGTTGGCTTGTATGATATACTGCGTTTAATAATTGAAGGATACGGCTCGGCAAAATATATTTCTGATGTGTGGAGAGGATTAGATGATATGAGTCCTAAAATGGTGCGATTTCTTGAAAATCATGATGAACAGCGAATTGCATCTGATTTTTTTGCAAAAGATCCTGAAGCTGCAAAAGCAAGTATGATTGTTGCAGCAACACTCAATACAGGACCATTAATGATTTATTTTGGACAAGAATTAGGTGAACCCGGAATGGATAAAGAAGGATACAGCGGGCGTGATGGACGAACATCTATTTTTGATTATTGGAGCATTCCACTGTATAATAAATGGGTAAACAACGGAAAATTTGACGGAGCGTTACTTTCTCCTGCTCAGAAAGATTTACGTGCATTTTATCAAAAATTATTTGAACTTCGTATTCACAATGAGGCTCTGAGAAATGGAGCTTTTTATGATATTATGTGGCAAAATTATTCTGGGAATGTTGATGCCGATAAAATATTTGCATTTGCACGATACACCAATACACATAAAATTCTGATTGTGGTGAATTTTGATTTTCATAACACGCATTCGTTTTCTTTAAAATTTGGCGATCATGCGTTCGACACAATTGGTCTCCCAAAAACTGGAACTATGTCGGTAAAAGATATTTTTACTCAAGCATATACACAATCATTTTCGGTTGAGAAAATTCTTACAGAAGGAATGCCGATTACAATTGCTCCTAATTCAGCATTAATTCTTGAAGTTCAGTAGTTATGCATACTATTACTATTGGTTTTTCGCCTTGTCCAAATGATACATTTATTTTTGACGCTCTTATACATAATAAAATTGACACGAAAAACATTCGTTTTGTGCCATACATTGCCGATGTTGAGGAGCTAAATGTGTTAGCTTTACAAGGAAAATTGCAATGTACAAAACTAAGTTTTCATGCGTTTGCTCATTGCCACTCTCACTATGTGATTTTAGATAGTGGTAGTGCTTTAGGTTTTAACAATGGTCCCTTATTTATTTGCAAACAAGGTAATCGCGATTCCCTTTCAACTCAATCACGTATTGCACTTCCGGGAGAAAATACTACAGCACATTTGCTTTTTTCTATAGCCTATCCGCATTATACAAATAAAATACAGATGCTTTTTTCAGATATTGAGCATGCTATTGCAACAAAACAAGTTGATGCTGGTGTTATAATTCATGAAAATAGATTTACCTATGCCGAACATGGATTCGAAAAAATTCTTGATTTAGGTACGTTTTGGCAGCAAAAAACACAATATCCTATTCCTTTAGGAACAATAGCTATTCACAAAAATGTTCCGTATCAAATTGCGCAAACTGTTAATGAATGTATTCGTGAAAGTATTTTATTTGCTCTTGCTCATAAAGATTCTTCAAAACAATTTATTTGTAAACATGCACAAAATTTGGCTGATGATGTAATTAAAAAACATATTAATTTATTTGTAAATGATTTTTCTGTGGATTTAGGAAAAACAGGCAAAAAAGCCATACAAAAATTGTATTCCGAAGCTGCATTATCAGGCAGCATCCCCCCTATTCCTTTAGATTCCCTCTTTTTGAATATGTAATTCACGAAAAATTTCAAATACAATAATACCAAGTATCATACAGGCATACGCAACAAACATACTTGATTTTGAAACAGATACAGCAATTGTTGATTTTGGTATTTCATGCATATATGCAACTATTGTATGCAAAAGGGTTATTTCTTTTTCTAATAAAAAAAATAATAGTGTAGAAATGCTTGGTATAAAACAAACAAACACAGTTGCAATAATAATAAAAGCCAAAGGGATAACACATATATTGGTAAAAATAGAAAAAAGAGGTATTTGCTTAAAATAAAATATCGATATCGGAAATGTTCCTATTTGCACAGCTATGCTCACAACAATAATTCCCCACACGTATTGTATTATTTTGTTTTTGCTATACAATAAACCTTGTATTTTTGGCACACCATATAAAATACTCAAAACTGCTATGTACGATAATTGAAAACTCACATTATAAAACACAAACGGATTTATAAGAATCGATATAAAGGCTGCTGCCGAAATAGTATTATATGAACTCACGCGTCGCTTTAATAAAACGCCAACCGAAAGCATACTAAACATTATAGCTGCCCGCTGAACCGACGGACTCATTCCTGCAATACAAGCATACAGCCAAATACCACTGATAGTCAACAACATACGCACAACATTCCAACGGGCATGACGCAAAGGCATACATAAAAACAAAAGAATTGACGACACAATACCTACATGCAAACCCGAAACTGCTAACACATGCATAGCTCCCGACGAAGCAAATGCTTGTTTGGTATTTGCAGGTAATAAGGATTTATTTCCAAACGCTAAAGCATATATAATAGCAAGTGATTGCTCGCTTATATTTGATTGTTTAAAATAATGAAATGCCTTTTTTTGTACCAAAAACCCCATACGGGTAAAACTCATCTTTGAATCTCTCAATGTCCACGAATCTGAAGGAATATACGCTGAACTATATATGTGCTTTTCTGACATAAATTCCTTATAATTAAACAATAACGAATCACCAAAATTTTCTATAGGTTTAAAAAATGCATGTGCTT
>JAAYPM010000046.1 GCA_012519815.1 Bacteroidales bacterium | reverse complement strand
CAAAATCTGAATATTCTTTATATGCAAATGATTTGCCTTTTTCTATTACAAAAGTTGATAAGGGATTTATTGAATTTACACTGCAAGACAATCAAAAATTACGCATAATTCTTGCTCCTTTTGCAAATGAATTTAGAATGAAAGAAGCGTTTATCGAAAACGAAACCTCTTCAATTGTTGAATCACTCAATACATTTTGGAATCATTTAGCTAACACATACTGTGATTCTAAAGGGGTTAATATTCTTGTTGGGCATCATCTTATGTTAGCTTCGCAAACCGACGAAATTATTGAACCTGATGATGAAAAACCCATTCAGGCAATTAGTGCTTTATTGCCAACTTCAATTATACCTCCCCACATTCAATATGTAGCTCTTGGACATTTGCATCAACAGCAAATTATATCTCATTCGCCATTTGTAACATATTCGGGAAGCCCATGTGCATATAGTTTTTCTGAAGCAATGCAAAAAAAATCAATTTCTATTGTTACTGCATTTCCTAATAAACCTGCACAACTTGAAACAATTGAACTTGCAAATGCTCGCATGCTTATTCGCAAAAAATGTAAATCTATACAAGATGCATTAGATTGGCTTGCGGCACATCAAAATTGTTATGTGGAACTTACTATTATACATGATTCGTATTTTTCTCCAGCAGAAATAAAATCATTACATGCCGCACATTCTGGCATAATATATATTATCCCCGAAATACATAATGTAGAAGAACTTGAACAATCAGAACAGCTGCCTTCTCGTAATGCTTCTATTGATGAGCTATTTGTATCATATTTTGAACATAAACATGGTCAAAAACCAAATAAAGAATTACTCACACTTTTTTCGGAAATACGTGGAGAATCATTGTAAATAAATGCTTAATAAATATATAAAAACGCTATTTTACATGTACTTTTACGAAACAATAATGGTAAATCTAAAAAAAATCATATTTTTACTGTATGGTAACAACGTTAGATCAAAAAGGCATAGAGAAATTATTTGAATTTCGCATTAAAGCAGGACTTACGCTCGAATATGTTTCGGCACAAAAAATAAGCTCCCTTGAAGATAAGCAAGCTCTTTTTTTCTCGCAAATAATTAGTGCTATGGCAAATGCAAATGGCGGACTTATATTTATAGGAATTCATGCCACTCGAAAGTTGCCTCGTACTTTACAAGCAATTTCCACAAAAAATGCTGTTACATGGTTGCAAACAATATGCAAAACACATATTTCACCAGAAATACCAAATATACTTATTGCATCCATTCCTGTTTCGGAACAAGGAGATTTTGTTATTGGCATTTCTGTGCCTAATAGTTATAAAGCACCACATATTGCTGGCGACAAACGGTTTTACAAACGCGTTGACAACAAAACGCAGCTTATGGAAGAATTTGAAATACGCGATTTGTATCAAAAAAGTAAACGCCCAGAAATAGAGGTGTATGCAATTCTTAATACTAATGGAATTCCACACATGGAAAATGGCAAATTTGCGCAAAT
>JAAYPM010000045.1 GCA_012519815.1 Bacteroidales bacterium | reverse complement strand
CACTTGAACAAGAATTAGAGTGGGTACGCATGGCACCAAAAGCACGTTCTACAAAATCAAAAGCACGCCTTAATGCGTATGATAAAATGCTGAATGAAGAAACTAAAGAAAAACTTGATAATCTTGAAATTTTTATTCCGCAGGGACCTCGATTAGGACAAAAGGTAATTGTTGCCAAAGATGTTACTAAATCGTATGGCGATAGGGTATTGTTTGAAAATTTAAACTTCACCCTCCCACCCGCTGGAATTGTTGGCATTATTGGTCCAAATGGAGCTGGAAAAACAACACTGTTTCGTTTAATTATGGAACAAGAAACTCCAGATTCTGGAACGTTTGAAGTGGGTGAAACTGTAAAAGTTGCGTATGTTGACCAAGTTCATACCGATATTGATCCTGAAAAAACGGTATTTGAAACTATTACTGGCGGTAATGACACCATAGATTTTAAAGGAAAATTGTTTAATTCTCGCGCATATGTAAGTCGTTTTAATTTTTCGGGTACCGATCAAGAAAAAAAATGTGGGACATTGTCGGGTGGTGAGCGAAACCGTTTACATTTAGCTATGACCTTAAAGGCAGAAGCGAACGTATTGTTACTCGACGAACCTACAAACGATATAGATATAAATACCTTGCGAGCTTTAGAAGAAGGATTGTTAAATTTTCCCGGCTGTGCTGTAGTAATTACACACGACCGTTGGTTTTTAGATAGAATTGCAACGCATATAATTGCATTTGAAGGCGACTCGCAAATTGTTTGTTTTGAGGGTAGTTATTCTGAGTACGAAGAACATAGAAAGAAAAGAATGGGTAATAGTAACCCACAACGTATAAAATATAAAAAATTAGTAAAATAACATTTAATTAGTACAACTATGTCTATTGGATTAGTAGCTATTATTCAAATTGCAGCAGCTGTTTGGGTTATCACAAACATTGTAAAACGACAAGACAAAACAAGTGAACAACGTTTAATATGGATTCTTGCGGCAGTAGTTGCAGGCATTATAACCGCTATTGTCTATTATGTTTTAGAACATAGTAAACAAAATACAAATCATTAAAAAAAATGGTTTTTAAATCAATTTTATTCTTATTTGCATGCATTTGCACTATATGTGCAAATGCACAAATACGCAATCAACTTCCTGCTCCAAACACACAATAAGAGGAAATACTCTCTTTATCTAACAATGTAACAATTAGTTACGAAAATATTGTGTATAATAGATTTTCCTATAAAAAACACTCAATCAACTATAATAAACATTACAAACAATAATAAAAAAGAAATGAATGAGCAATTCTACACTTTTTTTTGAAAACGACAAAATGTAACTAATGCGTTTTCTTGTTTGCATAAACATATAAGAAATGGAACAAATTTTTCAACCAAAATTATTTAGCATTCTTAAAAAAGGATACTCAAAACAAACATTTACACAAGATTTACTTTCGGGAGTTATTGTAGGTGTGGTAGCATTACCTCTTGCTATTGCATTTGCTGTAGCATCAGGCGTGAGCCCCGAAAAAGGATTAATAACTGCGGTGATTGCAGGATTTATTATTTCATTTTTAGGAGGTAGTCGCGTTCAAATTGGAGGACCAACAGGAGCATTTATTGTTATAGTATATGGAATATTAGAACAATATGGATTTGACGGACTTCTTATTTCAACTATTTTAGCAGGTATTTTTCTCGTTATTTTCGGATTATTAAAATTAGGAACGCTTCTTAAATACATACCGCATCCACTTATAGTTGGTTTTACCAGTGGTATTGCTATTGTGATTTTTTCCACACAAATAAAAGACGCATTTGGATTAGATATAGATAAAGTTCCTTCAGATTTTATTGAAAAATGGAAAATATACGCCCTTTCTATTACAACAATAAATCCTTATGCTTTGGGCATTACCATTGTAACCATACTCATTTCTATTTTTAGTAAACGTGTTACACGAAAAATACCGGGTTCTTTAATTGCTATACTTATTATCACATGTATTGTTCACATAGCAAACATTCCCGTTACTACTATTGAGTCTGTATTTGGAGAAATTCCACGAAATTTCACTATGCATGTGCCGTCATTTGAATTTTCAAATTTATATTTTTATATAACTCCAGCTATTACAATAGCCCTATTAGGGGGAATAGAATCACTACTTTCGGCAGTAGTTGCAGACGGTATGCTTGGCACGAAACATCGTTCTAATACCGAATTAATAGCACAAGGCATTGCCAATATTGTTACTCCTTTTTTTGGTGGGATTCCTGCAACAGGTGCAATTGCACGAACAGCAACAAACATTAACAATGGCGGCAAAACTCCTATAGCAGGAATGGTTCATGCAATAACCCTGCTGTGTATAATGCTATTTATTGGGCAATGGGCAAAATTAATTCCAATGTCATGTTTAGCTGGGATACTTATTGTTGTTGCGTATAACATGAGTGAATGGCGTTCGTTTGTATCAATATTTAAACACTCAAAATCTGATATTTTTATATTACTCACAACGTTCTTCCTTACTGTGTTTGTTGACCTTTCTGTAGCAATTCAAGTTGGCGTTGTATTATCATCATTATTGTTTATGAAAAGAATGAGTGATGTGAGTGATAAAATTGAAACGTCGGTAGATAAAGATGTGCTCGAAAATTACTCGGACGTTCCTAAAGAAATTGGAATTTATGAAATTAGTGGTCCATTCTTTTTTGGTACTGCTAAGCAATACAGTAATTTAATTCGTACAAATGGCACAAAATTTAAAATCTTTATCATTCGTATGCGGCATGTCCCTTTTATTGATGCAACAGGAATTCAAAATTTACAAGCAGTGGTTTCCGATTTACAATCGTCGGGTATTACAATTATTATTTCGGGCATACAAAAAGATGTGTACAAAGAATTAAAAAACAGTGAAATTATATCATTAATTGGAAAGCAACATATATTAGGAAGCTTTGACGAAGCCCTTGAAATTGCAAAAAAAGACTTGAATAACTTACATACACCCAATATATAAACAAAACGTATTAATTTATTTTCTCATATTTCACGTATCTTATGAGTTTTAAAATTCTTAAAAAACACCTAATTCTATAAAGTATCTCACAATACAACAAGAAATAACAAAGGGTACTTATAAAACAAAACATCTTTCAAATGGTATTGTAATAAAAATGTATTATATTTACATTACAAAATTGCAACTTTTTTGACTGAAAATCAGTCATATATATATATAATGTGCAATAGAGCAGCTTTTTGAGAAGACGCACAACAAAACTTTGAGAGAATGAAATTATTTGTTAGGTATCTAATACAGATTTTTGTCTGTATCTGTTTGTCTGTACATGTATTTGCACAAACAGATATGGAGTTTTGGGCAACAGCTCCTGGTTTAACACCGCAACATGGCGACATGGGAGGTAGAGTAAAACACGTTGTTGTTTCTACCCTTGGAAATCCTGCTACAGTAACTGTTTCTATACCTGCAAATCCTACTTTTCAACCTATTACCGTTGATGTACCTTCGTTTACCACAGAACGAATTGACTTATTTGAGTTTAATAGTCTTATAGAATTAGTTGATCCTGATGTTGTTGAAAATAAAGGTATTTTAATACAAAGTACAGATAATATTACAGCATACATAGAAGTTCTTGAGCAACAAAACCCTGATATTTTTGCTTTAAAAGGACGACATTCCTTAGGGACAGAGTTTTACGTTCCTTTACAAAACAAATTAGATAATCAAACATACACAACTGTTGCTCGTAGTTCTATTGATATTGTAGCCACCGAAAATAATACGGTAGTAACTATTACTCCTACGCAAGAAGTTTCAAAAGCTAATGGCACAACGTATGCAGCTGGAAGCACAATAACAGTTACCCTGCAACGCGGACAAACATATTCGGTTCGTGCGGATTCTGAAGCTGCAGAAAAACACCCGGGAGGTACGCACATTACGGCAACAAAACCTATTGCGGTTTCTATTAAAGATGATTCGGTGATTGCGGGTGGTTGGGATTTAATTGGAGACCAATTGGTACCATTAAATAATTTGGGTAGCCAATATATTGTAATGAAAGGACAATTAAATCATCCTAACGCATCTCCATATACTGAATTTGCATATGTAGTGATTACCGAAGCTAATACAAGATTATATGCAAACGGCACATTATTAGGCACATTTCAACCAGGCAATCAAGTGCCTGTAGGTATTGCCTCAAGCGACACATATGTTGTGATTGAATCTGACGATTACAAAAAATTTTATACTTTTCATGTAAGTGGGTATGGAGGAGAAATTGCTGGTGCTATATTACCTCCAACCGACCAATGTTCGGGTAATAGTCGTATTGGATTTTCATATTCATATGGTGCCAACGGACAGTATTTATACATAAATATTATGGTACAAGTTGGTGCCGAAGATGGGTTTTTAGTAGATGGAGTTGCTGCTCCATGGCTCAATCCTTCGTTATTTACAACAACACCTGACGGCATTTGGTCGGTGGCTCGTTTTGGACCGCTTTCATCGGCAAATCTTGATGTAGGAGCTCATGAAATAGTCAACACAAAAGGTCTATTTCATATGGGATATATTAACTACACAGGACCAGGTTCATTATATGGGTATTTTTCTGATTTTGCTACTCAGGAAATAAATGCAGTAGTTGCAGCTACCAATGAACCTAATGCAACTCAATGTTTTGGCGAAGAAGTTCGACTACGTGTTGATGGTGGTTTTTCGTTTTCATGGACAGGTGTTAGCGTATCAAATCCGTCATACAATGTAATGCAGCATTTTAATAAAACCGATGTGTATAACCCCGTTTTAGATGCATCACTCCCTTACGGAAACTATAAATTTACTGTTACAGTAGGCGGAGCATGTGGCGAACCTCCTATTGATAAAATTGTTCTTCTTACAATTATTCAAGGACCAAGCCCTCAAACACATATTGAGCATTTTTGTGAAGAAGAAATCGGTGAGGGCTGTATTAGTTTAAATCTTTTAGATTATGAATCAAAAATGACAAACAACTGGCCCAACACAAATGTAATTCGCTGGCAAACAGAAGTATATAATCAAATGCTTATGCTTGAGAATTATGAGGAAGAACGACATCTTTCATATGTTGGTGGATACGTTAACAACTTAAATCTTTCGGCAACAAATCCTGATAATACAGGCATAAACCCCTCCTCTATTGTTGCAAGCATGTCAACACGACTATCGGGACAAGAAATAAATTTTTTACATATTGCCCCGCGTGGAGGTTACACAATTGACATGAGTAAAGGGGGCGTATTTTCACTTGATGTATATAACCATGTTCATAATGAATGGGCTAAAACGAATGGTACGCGTGGTGTAACCCTTCGACTTATTGGCGGGAATGATAGTATTGAAGTAAAATCTTGGTTAACACGATATGATAAATGGGAAAAATTAACGTTTGATTTTTCATCATTTAATGACAAGAAGATATATTCTGAAATGAAAATTATTTTTGACGTTCATCAAATACATGAACAAGATGTGTTTTATTTAGATAATTTTCAAAAATTAGTTGACTATCAAATAGTAACAATACCAAATCCACAATTTGCAACAATATGTAATGGTGCTGAAGTGTTTGCCTTACAAGAAAATGATATTGGATGTAGAAGTAATTCTGTGTTTACACCTATTATTGAAGCTGGGAATTTTCCAGTTAATAATCTTTCAAATGTACTTGTATGTGAAACTGGCATTGAACCTAAACTTGCTGAACATATAAATCTTACACATTATTCTCATGATATTATTGGAGATATTGGAATTGCGAATGGTAATACTATTATAGAATGGCAGCATATTTTTAAAGATTTTTCACTCATTTTAGATGATTTTGAGTCGAACAGACACATTCCTTGGAATACTGCAATAACTGCCGAGCAATCAGGCACTGTTACATTTAATCAAAACACCGTGAATCCAAATCCAACCCCTCTCAATTCAAGCAGTACTGTAGGTATGATTCCAAGAAAAGATGCTAATTTTTTATATCTAACAGCTGATTTATTAGAACCAATTGACCTTTCAGAAGGAGCTGTTTTTTCCATAAAAGTAGCATATAATTGGAATCAAGATTGGCAAAAAGATAATGCCAAAACTGTTACTCTTAAAATATCAGGTTCTGGTGGCACAGTTACCAGTTCTTCAATTGATGTAAAATCTGCCACAAACACTCGATACGACTGGGTTGAAGCAATATTTGATTTTTCAGCATTTGCAACACTTAAAAATCTTGATAGAATTGAACTGACCTTTCATACAGGAAATTGGGGTGGTATTGATTGGTATATTGACGATTTCACACGAAACTTAGAACCTTTTAAAGATACATTTACAGCTGTTACAGATGCAACTATTCATGACGGGGATCAATTTTTTGCAATTGTATCAGACCCCGACGGGTGTAAAGTTGAAGCATCTATTACCTTTACAGTAAGTGATTGCGGTCCCCCTGCCATAAATCAAACATACGAACAATGCGAAGAAACATTTGGAAGTGGAAAAATCTCAGGAGTTAATTTAACGCTACACAACTCTGATATTAGCGGAGGAGTACCAAATACAGTAGAATGGTTTACCAATGCCACACGAACAACTCCAGTTGCAAACCTTACTAATGCCACCATATCTAATGGCACTACATTTTACATTCGAGTAACAGATGTTAATAATGGAAAAACTTCTGAATCTACCGTTGTATATACAATTCATTCGTTACCCACTATAACGTTTCCTGCAATAACAAAAAAATGCGAAGATGCTAGCTCATTTCAAATTAACGGTGTAAGTCCCGTAGGTGGAACTTTTTCAGGAAAAGGAGTTTCTTCAACAGGCACATTTACTCCATCAACAGCAGGAGTAGGAACACATGCCATAACATATTCATATACCGATGCACATAATTGTTTAAACACCGCACAACAAAACATACAAATTATGGCACTTCCACATGCAAGTTTGATTTCGCCACTATCACAAACATATTGCGGAACAACGGGAACAACAATACAACTTACAAACGTTTCGGGTGCCACCTATAATTGGACAAAAAATGGGACATCAATTCCAGGAAATCATACTATAACAAACGCAACAACAGGCACATACGAAGTTGTTGTGAATCTTGATATTTGTTCCGAAACTATTTCACATATTACCGTTACAGGGTATAAAGTGCCAACATACTCATTTTCACCGTATAGTTCTATTTGCGAAGGAGAAACACTTCCCACTCCCAGCATTGAACTTACAGGTACAGCTCCATGGAATATTTCATATACAATAAATGGCACTACAACAAATCAATCTGTATCCATATCACCATACACTATTCCATTTAACCAAACAGCCCCAAACACATACACTATACAATTAACACAAATTGAAGATGCACATTGTTCTGGTACAATTACTACAAATAAAACAGAAATAAAGATATTTGCAAATCCAACTATCACATTCAATGAACTTCCGAACCGCTGTTCCAATGGAACTGCCGTTAGCTTATCAACTTACGCAACACCTACAGGTGGTACATTTAGTGGAAATGGAGTTAGTGGTACTAATTTCACCCCTTCTGAATCTCTTATTGGCGAACAAACAATAACATACACACTCACCCAAAATGGTTGTACATCTACCCAAAACAAAACAATTCAAGTATATGAACAACCTTCGGTAGCTCCAAGTAGCGACGATGAGAATGTATGCGTAAACAGTAGTACACAAATATATGGAAATCCATCAGGAGGTTCAGGAACATACACAACTCACTTATGGAGTGGTCAAACAACTGCACTTTCTACGACAAACATTCAAAACCCTGTATTCACTCCAACAACGGCACAAACTTACACATATACATATACCGTAACCGATTCACATAACTGTACAGCACAGGCAGATATAACCGTGTATGGTCGAGAAAATCCAACAATAACATTTACATCAATTCCAGCAATATGTGAAAATGAAGCACCTATTTCGTTAGTAGATTATGCCAATCCACACGGAGGAACATGGTCAGGCGATGGAATAAGTGGTGATGATTTTAATCCTTTGGGTTTAACAACGAGTTCACCCGTATCCCTTACCTATAATTTTTCAAACACCTATAATTGTACAGCATCGGCAACAACAAATATTATTGTTAATCCCATACCAACAATCACACTCACAATACCAACAGAAGTATGTGAATATACTCTTGCCCAAAATTTAAGTGCAACGGTGAGTCCTCTTGGAGGAAATGGAACATGGTCTGGTATTGGTGTTACAGCCAATCAGTTTAATCCTTCAGAAGCAAACATTGGAGCAAACGAAATAAGCTATACATACACCGTTAATAATTGCAGCAATTCTGCACAAGCTCCAATTACCGTACATGCTCGTCCACCACTTTCCTTTACCCTAGCTACGGAACAGTGCTCTTACAATACTGCATTTGAATTAGATGCAACACCCATTGGTGGAACATTTACAACAACATACCCATTAGAGGGGAATACATTTAATCCTGCACTTGCTACATTTGATCAATCATATACTATTACGTATAATTATACCGACCCTACAACAAACTGTACAAATAGTATTGATGCTACTACCATTGTATATCATACACCACCCCCCACAACAACTAACAATGGAGATGTGATTCAAAATGTATCGACAAGCGCAATACCATCACTTAGTGCTGTGGGCACAGAACTTAGATGGTATTATCCAACAACAGAAACACAAGTTGCAGAAAATGTATCAACATACACACCAGAGGCGTCTGTAGTTGTTGACCCCGTATCAGATATAGGAATAATTGGCAACTATACATACTATGTAACTCAAACAATAAACAACTGCATAAGCGAAGCAGCTCCCTCAACACTATCATTAGTTGATTGCCCTGCTCCACGCCCAACTGTGCTTGATATAGAAGCTTGTATGAATGATGAAGATGCAAAAAAGACTTTTACCGCTCATGCTACATTACAAATTGGTGATGAAATTCGTTGGTATTACTCTCCCACAGAATACGAAACAGGAACAACATATATATCACCCGAAACTTCTGCTGGATTATACACATATCGCATAGTTGTATATGATGCAATACACTCATGCGAAGGTCCAAGTGAAACAGCAGATTTACGCATTTATGCTGAACCCAATATAAATATCTTAGGAAGAAGTTCAATTTGTGAAAATGATTCCACAATTACTCTTTCGGCAAATCCTGCTGGAGGTACATTTAGTGGAACAGGAATACATGGAAATGTATTTACCCCTACTGGGCTGCCGACAGATATTTATACTATAACATACACAACAACTTACGGAAACGAATGTATTGCAACAAAAACTCATGACATACATGTTTTAGAAGCACCAACGGTTACAATAACACCTCAAACCGTATGTGAAGATGCTACATCATTTGAAATAGAAACAACCGCAATCCCTATCGGAGGAAATGGAATATATAGTTCACCCACTATTGATATTAGTTCGGGCATTTTTTCTCCTACTACACACGGAGCAGGAACATTTGAAATTACATATTTATACGAAACAAATGAAGGATGTTTTGGTTCTGACACACAAACATTTACCGTTCATGCACTTCCAGAAATCACCATACAACCCATAGATGGTTTTTGTGCCGATGTTACAACAGTAGATCTTACTGTATTAGCACAACCTACTGATGGTACTTTTACAGGAAATCATGTACATACAACAACATTTAATCCATCAGAAGCAGGTGCTGGAAATCATACAGTAACATATTCAGTAACAGATGCAAATAACTGTACAAACACCGCAGATATCACAATTCCAGTTTTTGAACTTCCAGTAATTACCTTTACACCACAATCAAGTATTTGTATTGATGATGCCGAAATAAAATTAACAGCAACAACACAAAAAACTATACAAAACATATTATTTTCAGGAGATGGTGTAACAAATGGAAATGACTGGTATTTTAATCCAAATAGTGCTCCCAAACAAACCGAAACAATATACACTATTACAGTGTTAATTGAAGACACTGATGGCTGCTCTGCACAAAGTGATGCCGATATTCATGTATTTTACACAGCCCCTCCCCTTGTTACACACACATCTGCAATAAGTCAAAATATTACAGAAACAAATATTCCTGCAATAACAGCTATTGGGAGTATTATTAGCATTTATGATGATATTTCTACTCTCAATCAAATAGGTACTGGCAATTCATTTACTCCTCCAGCAAGTACTGTTATAGACAACACCACGCATCAGGGAATAGTTGGCACATATACCTATTATTTTACACAAACACAAAATAATTGTGAAAGTGTTGCAACACCGGGAATTTTCACTATTACCGACTGTCCAGTGCCTGCCCCTCAAGGCGAAAACAAACAAATTTGTTATGGAGAAACTATGCCAACACTTAGCGTTTTAGGAAATGAAACTGCCGATATTTATTGGAAAAATTCACATGCAGAATTGCTGAACACTGCATCATCATATACTCCTACTGAAACAGAACCGGGAATATACACATTTTACGTATCGCAATTTGACCATGCCGAGCAATGCGAAGGACCACAAACTCAAATTCAATTACACATTTTTGATTTACCCATAGTAAACATTACCAACATGCCTTCGAATATATGTTTTGATGCAGAAAGTATATTACTTACAGGCACACCGACTAATGGTGAATTTAGCTATAATTCTACCATAATTACAGACATTCAACCATCAGTTATAGGAGAAGGAACCCATACTATTACCTATAGTTACACAGATTCTAACGAATGTTCAAATTCAACAAATCAAGATGTTACTGTATATTTTACACCACCACCTCTTGTAAACGACACAACAATTATTTTATATGATATGCACGAATATCTTTATGCACAAGGTCAAGGGAGTATTCGTTGGCATATGCCATCTACTACTTTAGTAGGAACAGGAAAATCATTTGTGCACGGACAATCAACCGAAGGTATTTGGACATACGTACTCAATCAAAGCATGAATGGTTGCGTGAGCGAATCCGTAGAAAAAACACTTACCATTATTGACTGCGGTACTCCAGCACCAACAATTGATAAAACACACAAAGAAATATGTGAATATGAACCTCTTCCAAGTTTTACATTTAGCAACATTCTTCCGGAACTTAAAAAATTAGATATATATACAAAAGATAATGAACTTGTTAAAACCATATTACCTGGTAATCCTTATACATTTACCCCTACACACTCCACTCCCGGAAATTATGCATGGTATATAATTCAAGATACTGGTTGTGCAAGCCCTCCTCTCCATTTTAGTCTTGATATTTATCCGCAGCCCACAATAACTATAACAGCCCCTGCAACTATATGTAACGACAGTGAGCCTATTGCTATTATGGCTTCTCCTGAAGGTGGAACATTTACTGGTGCAGGAATTACAGATAATATATTTGATCCATCAATTGGCGAAGGGTTTTACACTATAAACTATTCATATACAGACATCAACTCATGCTCCGCACAAGCTGCAACTGGTATTCAAGTTCACTTTACTCCCCCACCAATAGCAGAAGATAAATCAGGATTAACTGTTTTTCAAACACCTTATTTAGAGGCGATTGGAAACTCAATTAAATGGTATAGCGATAAAAACACAACAAATCTTATACATAGCGGTAATATATTTTCAACAGGAATACAAGGAGAAACAGACACCATTTTTTACGCCACACAAACACAAAACTCATGTGTAAGTGAACCTACAGCTGTTCGGTTAACACTTACCGATTGTCCAACACCAGCTCCCATTTCAAATGGATTTACCGTATGTGAATATCAAGAAATACCTACTATTACAGCTCTTGGTGATACATTACGATGGTATTCTTCGGCATCGGCACCAACACCTATTTTTGAAGGTGATATATTTGAACACGAACAAACGAATCCAGGTGTATATACGTATTATGTTTCACAAACTAATATTTGTGAAAGTCCGCGTACAACAGTAAGCTTTCGCATTGCACCAAAACCAACAGTAAGCATAAGTGGAAAACATGATATATGTAGATACGACGAACCTTTCACTCTTACACTCATACCTTCGGGAGGAAAATTGTTTGGAGAAGGAATTAGCAATACTGAATTTAATCCTACTATGGAAGCAGGAAATTATGAACTAATGTATATATATACAAATTCATATTCCTGTATTGACACTGCATACCATACCGTTTCTGTGCACGAAACAGAAGCACCTATTGCACATAATCTTACTACATTTACCTATGATTTAACAACAGAAATGCACGCCGTAGGCACTAACATACGATGGTATGATAATGAATTGTTACAAAATAAATTGCATGATGGAAATGTATTTCCTCATAAACAAACACAAGATATTATTAAAGAATATTTTGTAACACAAACACGCAATTCGTGTGAAAGTGAACCAACAAAAGCACGATTACAAATATTGAGTTGTGGCACACCAAAACCTATTCTTTCCAACGACACAACAATTTGTATATATCAAACAGTACCTACACTTACAGCACAAGGCTTACCCAATGCTACATTTCATTGGTTTCAAACAAGTAATCCTACTGTAGAAATTCACGAGGGCGAAACATATTCTCCTCACATTACAAAAGAAGGAACATACGACTATTTTGTTGTGCAAGACACCGCATGTCGTGGAGAAGCTGAATATGTGAGTATAGTAATTACCTCATCGCCAAAGCCAAGTATTTCAGGAGCACAAAATATGTGCGAATACAATCAAGCACCCCAGCTGCAAGTGCTTTCAAATCCAGAAATAATATATTGGTTCAATACCTATCCAGAATATCCCACCGAAGCAACTCCCATTCATATAGGTACTACGTTTTCTAACACAGAAACAACACCGGGCACCCATACCTACTACGCTGTTCGATACAAAAATTCATGCGTAAGTGAAGCTGCATCTGCTTCATATACTGTTACAGAAAAACCTGCTGCACCTATTGTTGCAAACAAAAAATCATGTAACTACGAAATCATTTCATCATTCACAAACGAGCAAACATCAACAGCTTCAACAACATGGCTTGACCCGTTTGGAAAACTCATAGCAACAAACACAAACACATATACACCAGCGGCAAATCTTCTTCAACTAAACAAAGCCGTTACATTTAAAGCATTTTCAACCGAACATGCCTGCATAAGCGACACTACAGTATTTACCTACACCTATGTAGCTCGTCCGGAACACCCACTTGTTGAAAATTCACATATTTGTTTTGGCGACGAAATTCATCCAATCACCGCAACGGGTGTCAATATAAATTGGTACGAAGAAGATGCACTCACATTATTACTCGAAAACTCACCGACTTATGTTCCTGAAATTTCAGATACAGCAGGAGTATATACATATTGGATAACACAAAAAATTGATGGTTGCAACAGCACAAAACGAAGAATAAGCTTTACTGTTGCTCCTATACCGCAACCACATATGTTTGGAGCTACAGAATTATGCGAAAACACTTCAAATATTCGATATCAAATATATCCTGTTGACTCTGCAACAACATACACATGGACTGTAAGCGGTGATAGATATTTATATACCTACGATGACGTAAAACAACGCACATATGCAATTGCTGATTGGATTGCACCCGGTATTGATACTGTGTTTGCAACAGCAACAAATATGTATGGATGTAGTAACAGCACATTTATACAAGTTTTTATTAGTCCAAACCCAATTGCTGATTTTGAGTGGTCGCTTCCCGGGGCAGACATAACAGCTTCATTTATAAACACCTCGAAACAAGATGCCATACAAAACGATACACTTGCTATTAATTTAGGATTTGAATCACGATGGTATGTAACTGGAGCAAAGCAACAAGATGCTATTATCCAGACATGGGAAAACTACTCTTCGCCTATAGAACATTCATACCGTTATGGATATTTTGATATTCATATGGCTATTGAAAATGAATATGGGTGTAAAGACAGTATAACAAAACAAATTTTTGTAAACATTCAAAAAGGTATTTATGTTCCAAATGCATTTTCACCATTAAACCCTGCTCATGGGGTGCGATATTTTGAACCCAAAGGATTTAATATTGAAGTGTTTAAAATATGGATTTACGATTCTTGGGGAAATTTAGTATGGTATGATGATTGGCATTTTGAAACTGACGAAGGAACAGCACTCACTCGTTGGGATGGTACATATAACAAAAAACCTCTCAAAGCCGATACATATATTTGGAAAATTGAAGCAATATTTTTAGACGGAACTATTTGGCAAGGTCAAGCAACAAATACAGGAAAATATAAAAACTTTGGAAGTGTTATATTATTACGATAGTGAGATATAATATTACATTTTCATAGGCTGATTTTAAAATGTTCAGCACAATTTTTTTCGCAGTATCATAAAATTATTCAGATTTCATCACACTAAAAGGGAGAAAGCTGAAAGTTTGATACAAAAAAAAGAGTGTTAAAAACTCAACACTCTTTTTAACCATGTATTATGGTACCGCAATTAAAATCTTACATTCACAGTATATTTCACTGTATCAACATCTGTATAAACAGATATTTCAACTGGTGCAGAAAAATCAATTTCTGTAACACCACTTTCAATATCAACATCTTGACCACCATTAGTATAAGATGCTTGCGCAAATTTTGTCATAGTAATAGATGGAATTAATGTAGTAATGTCTGTTCCTGGGAATACAGTAATATTGATAACATTTCCAACAATATTATCAATTTTAACTACAGGATTAAGATTTGAAAACGCAAATGCTGTCATTTTTGTATCAACCGTAGTTGTAGTAACAGTATAATCTACCGTAGAACCATCTGCAGCTTTTACGGTGTATGTAAGTATAGCCGACAAATCAACAGATGTAGAATTTGATGTTTGTGTTACTCCACCAACGCTAACCTCTGCGTTATCTGAAAGAGTAAACACAGGCTTAACATCAGTAATATCTAAAGCAGTTGGTACTTCAAGATTCACTGCAGTTCCTGAAATTTCAGCAGTATATCCATTTACAGAAAATGAAAGCATTTCTTTTTCCGAAGAAGGAATTGGAGCAGTTCCTTTTTCTGCAGTAAGTGTATATGTGTTTGTATATCCGCTTGCAGATGTAACAGTAATTGTTCTATTTGTTTCAAGACTACCAGTCCATCGTGCTCCTGAAGCAGTTTCATTTACAGTACCTTGGTCAACAGTTACCGTACATCTACCAGCTTTTATAACAATAGAAACTGCTGATAAATCATCACTATGCGACACAAATAAAGTTACTATGCTTCCATCAACTTCATACTCAGCTCCAGCAGGTGCTAAGGGTAAAAACCTGTATGTGCCAGCATCTTCTCCAGAAGGTACAAATAATGCTGCAACTGTATCAATTACAGTAATTTTAGCAGAATCCACAACTTCTTTGTATTCTCTACCACCATCGGTAATATTACGACTTACAAAATAAATAGTGTTTTCGCCAATTTTTGTGTATTTGTACGATTGTGAACGAAACTCTCCGGAACGAAGTGAAAGAGCAAGTCCTTGATTTTTCTTGTTAACCACATTTACAGTGTCATCTAACAAGGTGTCGTTAAGTAATCGTTTTGTATAATCATAACCAAGTTCACCTGGCCATACAGTATATACATCAGCATCATTTGCAGTACTAACAAATAGTAATGCTTGCCCTACATTTACTGTTGTTGGGCTTGGATTTGATTTTTGCAAAATATCACCTTCATCAAACCAAGCAAATCCTCCTGATGGAATTTCGACTTTATCTTTACATGAGTAGAACATTCCTACACATGCGAGTGTAATTATTATTAAAATCTTTTTCATAAACTTATTCATTTAAAATTAATATCCTGGATTTTGAACTAATTTTCCGCCTGTATGAAGATTAATCTGAGCTTGAGGAATAGGCATACGTCCTAATGTTGCGGGGTTCCAAAGTACTGGATATCCAGCAACATCTTTCGTAATTGCACCCAATATAGCATCAGCATCTCCCCAACGAACTAAGTCAAAAAACCTATGTCCTTCACAATATAATTCAAGACGACGTTCTTTTTTAATATCATCTAACGTTATAGCAGATAAATCAGCAGGAACAGTACCTACACTATACGTATAATCATTATACGCATTTAACACTCGTTTACTTTCGCGTGCACGTTTTCTAATATCATTTACATATTTTAACGCCTCTGCTTTATAACCTCCATCTTTAAAACCAGCTTCAGCAGCTATAAGCATTACATCAGCATAACGAATTACTGGTATATTTTTACCAATTACTTGTGTGTTAAATCCAGCGAATTGCTCATAATTTACAGATCCTTTCATACAATAATATCCAGTATTCCAATCAACTTTAGCTATTTTTGTCCATTGAGGTGAACCAAACGCATTACAATATAAACTATCACCTTCTGCTAACACCATGTCAAGACGAGGATCATTTGCATCAAATGCATCTATTAAATCTTGACGAGGGATATTAAATCCATATCCGTATCCGTCTTTTTTCTCGGGTTTTCCTTGAGCATTAATAAAGAATCGTGGTGTAACATAAATTGGGCGAATACTTCCTTCACCACCTCGTAAGGTACTACTACCACTTGTAAACTGAATAGTAAAAATAAATTCTTTACTGCTTTCATTTTCAAGATTCAAATCAAAAATATCTTGATATTTTGCCTCTAAACCATAACTTGCATTATCAAGTACTTCTTTCGCTGCAAGATATGCTTTTTCATATTCATTATCAGAATTTGAAAATATGTCAGCTTTATACAAATACGCTTTTGCTAAAAGAGCTTTTGCAGCTGCTGCAGTAACACGTCCGTAATTATCAGCATTATATGTCCAAGGAACATCATTTTGTATTGCTTCTAATTCTTCAATAATAAAATCATAAATAGCTTTTACTTGTTTTGTTCCTTGTGCATCATCTCCATCGGCACGGTTACCAACATCAATAGCATCTGCAGGAGCAATTGCTTGTTTCAAAAGAGGCACAGGACCATAGATACGTACAAGATCAAAATAGTATAATGCACGTAAAAACCGAGCCTCACCACGTAATCTCTTAAATGTTGAATAATCATCATTAGTAGCATCAATTTTGTTTGTAGCATCAATCATAGCATTTGCACGTGCAATACCAATATACGATGCATCCCATATGTTAGCAAGATAGCCATTGATAGGATTTACAGTAAATGTTACAATATCAAATATTGCTCCTTGATCTGATTTATATTGAAGCACATTGTCGCCTCCTCCTTTTTCAGCATCATCAGATGTCATATCTCCAAGAGCCATCATACCTACTTGATACATAGATTCCCAACCAAGTGGGTCGTATATAGCATTGACAGCTAACTCACAATTCTCTACTTTATCATAGAAAATCACGTTTGTTTCAACCCCAAGAGGTTGCTTGTTTATAAAATCTTCGGTACACGAAAAGAGTACAAAAGAAGTTACTAATATTCCTAATATTTTTTTCATAGTTGTACTTTTTTAGAATTAAAATTCAAGATTTACACCAAATACTATTGAACGAGCTTGTGGGTATGCACCTCTGTCAATACCAAATTCAGGACCTTCCCAGTTTGTAGTTTCGTTTGTTCCAATTTCTGGATCAAAACCGCTATATTTCGTGAATGTTAATGCATTTTGAATCACGGTATATACACGACATCTATTCAATCTCATTTTAGCTGCAATTTCGTCAGGAAGCGTATAACCGAATGTTATATTTTTCAATCGTAAATATGAACCATCTTCAATAAATGCAGATAATGGGTATAATGAGTTTTTACCAGTAAACCATGTTTGGTCAGTTGGTTGGTCTGAACCTGTATTATCAGCAGACCACACATCTAAACGACGAGTAGAGAAATTTGAACCAAAATCTCCACCATCAAGATACCATTTTGTCATGTTGTAAATTTTATTTCCATGCACTCCTTGGAATGAAAAACCTAAATCAAATCCAGCATAACCACAATTTGCATTAAATCCGTACGTAAATTTAGGATGTGGACTACCAAGATAAGTAATATCAGCAGTTGAAATACGTCCATCACCATTTACATCAACAATTTTATAATCACCAGGAGCTGCATTTGTTTGTGCAGATTGATTCACTTGCCCCCAATTTTGGAATACTCCATCTACCTGATATCCAAAGAATGAAGCAATTGGGTATCCTTCTTTTGTATTTGCAACATATACGTTTCCACGTTGGTCAAAACCACCTGGCAATTCAGATTCTGCCTGATACACAACCTCATTAGTAATTTGAGTAAAGTTAGCACTCACATCATATTTGAATGCATGTTTCATTGTTTCTGTTGCATATTGATTACGATATGTTAATGAAAGCTCGTATCCTTTATTTAAGATTTCAGCAGTATTCACGTACGGATTTTTATCAGCACCATCTACCCCAACAATTGCAGGAACTGCAATACGTATAAGGTTATCCATATTCTTTTTAATAAAGTAATCAAAATTAAACATCACTTTATTTTTGAACATGTTTATATCTGTACCAATATTCCAACTGGTTGCTTCTTCCCAGTGCAAATCCTCGTTTGCAATTGTTAATGGCACAGCTCCAGACACAACGTTTTTACCAAAACTATATGAAGAATTTGCATCAATTCCTGATGTTCCAACAAATTGGTAATTTCCAATATTTTCGTTACCAACTTTACCCCATCCTCCACGAATTTTAAACATAGAAACATTGGTCTTTAACCATTCATTTCCATAAAAGAATGATTCCTTATTAACTTTCCATGCAACACCCACTGCTGGGAAATATCCGAATTTTCTTCCAGCTCCAAAGCGAGATGAACCATCACGACGAATTGTTCCATTAATAAGGTATTTATCTTGAAATGCATATTCTAATCGTCCCATATATGAAAGCATGCTATGTTCATTCGGAGCTTCCCATGTATTCACATTTACTTCCGAATTATTAGTACCTGCAATAAAATAACGCATTGACTCTTCTTCGCTTAATAAATCTTCAATTTTGTATCTATCTGTTTCTTGACGAGCATATAATACCTCATGTCCTGCTAATATACGGAAGTCGTGATTAATAACTGAAGAATCAGCATTATATATTTTGTATGAATATGTAAACGTATTTGTTAAACCCCAATTATCACCAAATTGATTACGTCGAGAAAGTAAACTGTTTGATTGTGCTTGTGATCCTTTAATAAAATATACAGGTACAAAAAACTCTTCTACATTATTCCAATTACCATAATTATATTGTGTGCGATACTCAAATCCTTTAAAGATTTTATATGTAAGCCATGCGTTACCCCCTAATCCAAAACCTTTTGTTGTTATGTTTGGAGTATTCGCATTGTTTGCCTCAATAACCCCAACTGGATTATAATACGAGTTTGTAGGAGCAGCCCAATTTCCTGTTGAATCATATACTGGAATAGTTGGATCCGCAATTAACGCAGCACCTAAGGCAGATTGTTCAAGATTACCTTCATATACCGCATTTTGAGTTGACACGTTAAATCCTAAACTTGCACCAAAATCAATTTTATCTGTAAGTTTGTGCATCATTTTAAATCCATAATCATATCGTGTATAATCAGTACCTCGCACTATACCTTCTTGATTGGTGTAACCAACAGAAGTACTCCAAGAACCGCCTGTAGAACCTCCGTCAATTTGTAATTTATATTTTTCGATTACTGCATCACGAAACACCTGATCTTGCCAGTTTGTGTTCGAGAAATTATTGATTTGCGATTGTGTAAATGCAGAGTCTTTTTTTGCTAACACTTGATTGTGATTTAAAATCTCTGCATATTCATACGCATCTGTTACATCAATTCGTTTCCATGTAGATTGCACTCCACGATACGCATCAACACTCACGGTAGTAAATGCCTCTTCTGCAGGAGCCTGACCACCTTTTGTTGTAATAATAATAACACCGTTAGCTCCACGTGCACCATAAATTGCTGTTGCAGATGCGTCTTTCAAAATAGAAATTTGGTCAATATTTGAAGGATCTCCACGATATTCATTACCTATTTGCACTCCATCAACAACGTATAAAGGACGTGCATCGCCAATTGTACCACGACCACGAACAACGATATCCATTTTACCACCCGGTGTTCCTGTATTTGCACGAACTTGTACCCCAGCAGCTAAGCCCGAAAGAGCTTGATCAACCGCCAAAACTGGACGATTCACGATATCTTTGTTTTGTAATTGCACTATCGAACCCACAAGGTCTTCTGGTCGTGCCGCCGCATATCCAATAAATGTTACAGGTCCAACATCTATTGCTTCTGTTTGAAGGCTTACATTAAGAACCTTTTGATTTCCAACTTTTACCTGTTTTTTTTCATAGCCCATAAACGCAAACTCAAGTACCGACTCTGTACTTTTTACTGTTAACGTCCATGCACCATCACTGTCAGTTAATGTACCATTGTTTGTACCTACTTCTACTACATCGGCAAAATCAATAGGTTTGCCTTTTGCATCAGTAAGTTTCCCAGACACTTCAATTTGAGCACTTGCATACCCAAACGTAAAAAACGCAATTGCAAAAAACAGCAAGCGTTTTGATTGTTTGTTGAGTTGTTTCATGAATTATACAAATTTTAATTAAACATATTTCTCCTTTTAAACGAAGGTTGTATTTATTAATGGACAAAAATAGAAAAAAATATTAAGTAAAATTACTTATATGAATGTTTTTTTTATTTATTTCGGAATAAAATAAAAATCTTGTGAAAGTTTCATTGCATCATCTTTTGAAATAGAAGTAAGAGAATTATTTTTCAACACTGCACAGGAGTAATTACGAGATGTGAAAAAATCAATTACATGCTGCCTATTTTCATCACCACTTAATTCTGTTTGCACAAGCGGACGAAATCGTGAAATAGTATGTTGCATATTATCAAATACCACAGATTCATACCCTTCCACATCACATTTTATAAAATCAAGGGCAGGAATATCTGCAAATAATTCATCAGGATTTTGCATATCCACATCAAACATATGCACATACTGCTCTTGAGCCGAACTTGCAATTTTTGTCATGCCATGATGCAATCTCCCATTTTTAGTGGGCATTCCCATTTGCACCGTTCCTTTTTCTTTTCCTAAAGCAAATGGCAGCAACATTGCCTGTTGGTTTTGTTCGGGTTTCACGTTTTTAATCCATATATCACCAAACAATGGAATGGGTTCTATCGCATACACCTTGCCCGTAGTGCCAACTAAACGTGCCAAACGTGTTGAATAATATCCTAAATTTGCACCTATATCAATACACACATTTCCTTCTGTAATTATTGAATCAAGATAAAAAAGTTCAGGATATTTTTTTTTCCAAAATCCTTTAGTAACAAAGTGTATATACACAGCACTAATAAGTTCTAAATATCTGCGTAATCCTAAAATTGATAACAAAAAAGCACGTATATGTTTCATAAAACTATTCGTATTATAATACTAAAAAAATCATACATATATATTATAGTGTAGATTTGATTTTTTACAAAAGTATAAAAATATTCATGCGTTTTTTGTAATTCGGTGTTTTATTACATTGTTGCCTGATAAAAGTAATTCAAAACCCTTAACGAACTTTGCGGTAAAAAAAAGAAACCGCAAAGAACACAAAGGAAATCGCAAAGGGCACAAAGAAAAAACATGAAAACCCTGTTAATTAAACATAAAACACAACACATTACCACATAGATAAAAGTTAGCACAAACGTACAATAACACTCTGCGAACTTGGCGTAAATTCTTCGCGAACTTTGCGGCAAAAAAAACGAGTATTTTTATTGTATAATAGTAGATTGAGAGCAAAGTGTAGAAAATACAAAAACACCACTCCCCTTGTCAATAAGAACGTAAAAAATAAATCTTTGCCTCACAATAGTAAATTCAATACAACAATTTTAGTATTTTTGCAATTAAAATAATTTTATACATGGCACAAAAACCTACTATACCGAAAGGAACACGAGATTTTATACCTGCTACAATGATAAAACGCAGTTATATTTTTGACACCATTCGTTCTGTTTTTCAATTACATGGATATTTACCTATTGAAACTCCTGCAATGGAAACCATGGAAACCCTTATGGGAAAATATGGAGAAGAAGGCGACAGATTGATTTTTAAAATTCTTAATTCTGGTGATTTTCACACTAATATAACAAGTAAAAATCTTGCAGAGGATTCGGCAGCACAACTTGCCAATAAACTATGTGAAAAGGCACTTCGGTATGATTTAACAGTGCCATTTGCACGATTTGTTGTGCAAAATCAAAACAATATTAAGTTTCCGTTTAAACGATATCAAATACAGCCCGTGTGGCGTGCTGACCGACCGCAAAAAGGACGATATCGAGAGTTTTATCAATGCGATGCCGATATTATTGGAAGCAATTCGCTTATGAATGAAGTGGAACTTGTGCAAATTATTGATGCGGTGTATGCAAAATTAGGAATAGCTGCGATTCTGAAAATTAATAATCGTAAAATTTTAACTGGTATTGCCGAAGTAATTGGCGAACCTGATAAAATTATTGACATTACCGTTGCTATAGATAAATTAGATAAAATAGGAATAGAAAATGTACGAAAAGAATTGATAGACAAAGGACTATCAAATGAAAGTATTACTAAACTTGAACCCATTATTCAATTAGATGGTAGTATTCAGGAAAAAATTGATAGTTTATCTACTATTCTAAAGTCTTCGGAAATAGGCATGAAAGGGATTGAGGAAATATCATATATTATTTCTATAATAGATTCATTACCAAAAACTATTGAAATTGATTTTGATATCAGTCTTGCAAGAGGATTAAACTATTACACGGGAGCAATATTTGAGGTAAAAGCACGCGATGTTGAAATGGGAAGCATTTGTGGAGGTGGAAGATATGATGATTTAACGGGAGTTTTTGGTTTACCACATGTTTCGGGTGTAGGAATTTCATTTGGAGCCGACAGGATTTACGATGTTTTGGAACAATTAGATTTATTTCCGCAAAATATAACGGAAACAACAAATGTTTTATTTCTCAATTTTGGAGACACAGAAGCAAAATTGTCTATGCAGTATCTCATTAAATTACGAGAACATACTATATCATGCGAACTCTATCCTGAGCCAGCAAAAATAAAAAAACAAATGCAATATGCAAATGACAGAAATATACCGTTTGTTGCAATACTTGGCGAAGAGGAAATAGCGTCTCATAAAATTACGCTTAAAAATATGAAAACGGGGGAGCAATACTCTATTAAAAACAATGAATTGATTTCAAACATTCAAAATCATCTTTCACAATAAACAATATGTCAAACAATTGCGATGAACAAAAACAATTTTTATTAGATAGCAGATATCTACGCATGGCACAAATTTGGGCAGAAAATTCATATTGCGTTCGTAGAAAAGTAGGTGCAATTTTAGTAAAAGATAAAATGATTATTTCTGACGGATACAACGGCACTCCTTCTGGTTTCGAAAATGTGTGTGAAGATGAAAACGGATTAACAAAACCATATGTGCTTCATGCCGAAGCAAATGCTATTACAAAAGTAGCAAAATCTGCGAATAATAGTGAACATGCAACTTTGTATGTAACAACCTCTCCTTGTATAGAATGTGCAAAATTGATAATTCAAGCGGGCATTTCGCGTGTGGTATATACCGATTCTTATAGGGTTTTAGATGGGGTTGAGTTACTAAAAAAAGCAAATATTGAAGTTGTTCAAATAACTCTCTAATTATTATATATGACACGAAAATATAAAATTTTATTACCTCTTATTATTTCGGCAGCTTTTATAGCTGGCATGTACGTTTCAAAACAAGGAGAAAAAATCACACACGTACAACCCATGTATTTTCAAACGCATAACAAACTCGAAACAGTATTGCATTTAATTGAAAAAGAATATGCCGATTCTATTGACAAACAGCAACTTATTGAAGAAGTAATTCCTCTCATTTTAGAAAAATTAGATCCTCATTCAGCATATATTACAGCAGAAGAATACAATGAAGCTCGCGACCCTATTTTGGGTTCATTTGATGGAATAGGTATTCAATTTAATATACAAAATGACACCGTAATAGTTGTGCAAGTTATTTCTGGCGGTCCGTCTGAATTAGTTGGCATTAAAGCCGGAGATAGAATTATTGCAGTAAATGATTCGCTTATTATTGGAAAAAAACTCTCAAACATTGATGTTGTTCGACTTTTAAAGGGTCCGAAAGGGACAAAAGTTTCGGTACAAATTATACGAAAAAACAATGCTGTTCCAATGGATTTTGTTATTACTCGCGACCAAATTCCTTTATATAGCGTTGACGCATCATATATGCTTAGTTCCGAAGTGGGATACATTAAAATTAGCAGATTTGCAATAACAACACCCGATGAATTTCTTGAACATATAGCAAAATTGCGAACAGAAGGCATGCGAAAAATTGTAATAGACCTCCGTGACAACGGTGGTGGTGTGCTTAACGCTGCTATTTTTTTGGCAAACGAATTTTTAGAAAAAAATGATTTAATTGTATATACGCAAGGAAAAAATTACTCACGCGATGAATCGTATGCTGACGGTAAAGGTTCGTGTAAAGACTTAGAACTTGCGGTGTTAATTAACGAATATTCCGCATCAGCAAGCGAAGTGTTTGCTGGGGCAATTCAAGACAACGACAGAGGAATTATTGTTGGACGAAGATCATTCGGAAAAGGATTTGTAAATAGAGATTTTATGTTTACCGACAGTTCTATTGTTCGCCTTACGGTACAAAAATTTTATTCCCCAACAGGACGATGTATTCAAAAACCGTATTTTGATGGATTTGAAGCGTATCAAAATGAATTACTTGAACGATTTTTACATAAAGAATTTATTGAAAAAGACAGCATATCGTTTCCAGATTCACTTATATACACTACCAAAAAAGGAAAAACTGTATATGGAGGTGGTGGTATAATGCCGTCTATGTTCGTTCCTCTTGATACGGTTGGCATAACACCATATTTTACAGAATTATCACACAAAGGTGTGATGTATGATTTTGCATTTGATTATGCTGATAAAATGCGTGATATTTTGCATACAAAAAGTGCCACAGCACTTGTGCAATATTTAGATAAAAATAATATTATGCAAGAATTTATATCTGTTTCTCAAAAACATATTCCTTTTTCTCAAGATGAATATGAAATTTCAAAAACGTATATAAAACAGCATGTATATGCATATATTATTAGGAATATTCTTGGTGATGAAGGGTTTTATCCGTTTTATCAAAAATATGATACAACCATAATTACCGCACACGAAGCACTTAAATAAGATGAATTGCATTTTCACAAAAAAACATAATGATTCAATTATTTGTGTTGCACAAAAGTTACACGAACCGTTGCCAGACCAAGAGAATCTGTATATTCAAGAACATGAACGTGAGTATTACACACAATTACATGGAACACGAAAATGTGAATTTTTATCGGTACGTGCATTGCTTTTTTTAATGCTTCCCAATGAAGCACCTTGCATTACCTATTCTGAAACTGGGAAACCATATCTTAAAAACATGTTTATAAGCATCTCTCATTCAGCACGGTACGTTGCAATTATTCTTAACAAGAAGAAAAATGTTGCAATAGACGTTGAAGAAGATAGAGAAAAAATTATACATATTGCTCCTCGCTTTTTAAATATGCACGAGCAAAAAAACTATACAACTCTTCAAGAAATCACAACAGTTTGGTCGGCAAAAGAAGTGTTATATAAACTCTTTGAAGCAAGTCCAACGTTTACCGACTATACTATTTCGGGTAGAATTATTGGTGAATCAGGAGAATTGAACGGGAAAGTGTGTACACAAAAAATTGATAAAACAGTTAAAATACAGTATTTTCGTACAAAAGATTTTTGCGTAACATGGACAAATAATTAATAAAATATAGAAAACATGATATACGATTCATTTTTTACATCTACCAAAAAACTTGCACTTTTAATAGATCCCGATAAACATTCTACAGAAAGTGTAACCTTAGTTGCTCGCCTTGCAGAAGCACTTAAAATTGATTATATTTTTGTTGGCGGCAGCATTTTAATGGCAAATATTGAACATACAATTCAATTTATCAAAGGCTATTATAGTGGTCCGGTGCTTTTATTTCCTGGCAATTCTTGTCAGGTTACACATAATGCAGATGGAATTTTGTTTCTTTCATTAATTTCGGGGCGTAACGCTGAATTTCTTATTGGTAATCATGTTGTTGCGGCACCGCAAATTAAACAAATTGGTTTAGAAGTGATTCCCACAGGATATATTTTAATTGATTGTGGAAAAACCACATCTGTAGAATACATGAGCAACACCCGCCCTATTCCTTCCGACAAAGCTGATATAGCTATAGCTACCGCCATGGCTGGAGAAATGTTAGGACTTAAATGTTTATATTTAGAAGGCGGAAGTGGAGCAAATTCAATAATTCCTTCGTCTATAATAAAAGGCGTAAAAACAACAACTCAAATTCCGCTTATTGTAGGTGGTGGTATTCGTACAGACAAAAATCTTTTAGATGTTTATGAAGCTGGTGCCGACATTGCAGTAGTTGGCACAGCTATAGAAAAAGATCAATCATTACTTCAAAGTTTTGCAACAGTACGTAATTCATGTAATAAATAACAACAAACTTGCACTACTCACAAAAAAAATTTTACTCAAAAGCCAATTACGTTTCTGTATCAAATAGTTACATAAGTCCCCATTTTTCTAAGTAACCCAAATACCATAAAATTAAAGCCGCAACGGCAATTATTCCTATAATTATTACAATTTTACGCCAGAGAGGCATTGCTTTTTTCTTAAAAGGATCATGTAAATCAAGCTTTGATAAAGTAGGTAATTTTATTAAATGCGTAAATGTGTTACCAAAAGGAATATTTACTAACGCACGTGCATTTATTGCCCAGCCATTTGCATCTAACAAAGGAGCGATATTTCGTTTTCTGAGTTTAAGCCATGCTATAAGCATTGAGGGACCAGAAATAACCAAAAATATCCCCATAAGTGCAAGCGGCATTTTCCACCACACAAGACTCATAAATCCTGCAATAAATGAAGCTAATACCCCTCCTATTGCTCCAATCGCCAAACCTATTGCAGCAAAAATTCCTACAAATTTTCCAATATCAAATGGTTGTGCTGGTGTTTTTGCAGATTCAGCCCCATTTTGTGCAAGCATATCACCCTGCTCTGCTTTTTCTGTTGTTTGTTCAATTTTACCAGTAGCTTCAGATTGCACTTTATCTTCGCGAGAAGATGCAAATTTATTTACTTGCGTTTCTATAAATCGTGCAAACTTTTTGTATGGCGACAAAAATGCCTGACGAATACTAATAGGATTTTCAATAATTTTCACAACCGTAGCGTCCCAATCTTGTCCTTTATTATCGTAAAAAATAGCATTTCTTCCGACCATTAAATTATCAACATCACCATTTGTTACCGCGACAACTATTTTCATAGTTTCAGAGGTGCTTTTATGCACACAATCACAATACATAAGATACATACCACTGTGCCCTGCCATTAATTCATGCTTTGGCATATCTTGTACTTTTATACACAAATCACAACTACGTTGATCAATAAACAGCCTACCTGCCTGAAAAATCGCCTTGCCATTTGAAGAATAAAAATCATGAAATGTTACAAAATTCTGTAATAAATAAAATAAATCTCTATGAAATCGAACCATTTTATCAACTTGAAATATAGCATCTGCTTCTTTTTCAAGTTTTTTATCACTTGCAGCTAAATCTAATAATTTTTCTTTTTTATTATCAGCCACTATTTGTTTAATAGTTTCTAATCCAAGATGTTCTACCGCTTCGCCAACTTTTTGAGATTTCCATTCTCTATATGCATTAAACGTATCTAACAGAGCATTCCAATCTTGTTCTGAAAGTGTGTTTTTTTTAGGGAATTTTTTTGAAAAAACTACATCATACAGTTTTTTCATCTGCGATTCCCACGCTGGATTAATTCCTTTATCAAAAGAAAGTGGTTTGTCTTTTTCAATTTTTGCTAAGGGATACTGAGCTATTTCATCAACACATGAAGTTAAATCTTTGGTAGTTATAGATTCAATTTGACTCAACATAACATGTAAAGCCGGAGTTGCAGCTTCATCATATTCAGCAAGTTTACAACGTAAAAAATAATCATCAATTTTATTTTTCAGAGAGTCCACAATTTGCAAAGCATTTTCTGTATCATCACCATACGAAAATATTTCTTTTGAATCTTGTGCTTTCGAAAACCACGCAAGATAATTGGTACAATTGTCATAAAACGTCTCAATAATTTCTGCCGTTATTCCTTGTTTTCCACTTCTATCAAGAGCCGTTTCGCCACACGATTGAATTTGCTCAATTAAGGTTTGTATCTCTTTTTTAAAAGAAGTGTCTGCGGTAATTACGCCATCGCCATTAAATTTTGTTTTTTCAAAAATAGCGGTTGTATTAGAACTTTCATTTACTGTAATATGCGTAGCATCGGATTTATCTAAATTATGTAAAATTTGTGTAGCAGATGCATGTAATAATTTTCCAAGTTCAGTTTCTTGATTAATGTAATCTAATGCAAATTCTGGTGTTGGATGTAATAAAACATCAGGGGATTTTAATATACTGGTAATCCAAGCAACTGCATCTAATATTTCTGGCACGCGAATACGTCCATCAGAATCGGTATCTATAAGTTTTAATGTAGCCGCATCAATTTCTAAATCTAAAACAGGGCAACTCAAAGCTGTCCATATTTTTAAATCTAATTCATGCAAGTGCATCAAATCGTCTCCCGATGAAATAACTACTCTATTTACTCCACCTATTTTTGTAAAATGCCATTTGTGTTGAGAATTTGTTTCCATACGGTATATAATTTAAATTATAGTATGTTATTTCTTTATTTTATTAAAACGTGTTCAAAGATACAATTATAATTATAAAATTAATTGAATCTGGTAAGTTCAAAAATAAAATTACAATGAGCGTGTATAAAAT
>JAAYPM010000044.1 GCA_012519815.1 Bacteroidales bacterium | reverse complement strand
TCCAAATTTCTTTTTTAGCATCGTAAATAGTGTACCAAATATCAAGTCCTCCGCGTCCACCTGGTCTGTCTGTTACATAATATAACACCTCATCATTTCTTCGAGATTCATTTCCAACTGTTACAGAAAAAATAGATGCGTTTTTTATATTTACATTCTCTGGAAGCACTTCTGCAGCCTGCCAAACGCCATATATTTTTTTACTGAGGTATAATTTACATGTTTCTAAACCTTTTTTGAATAAGCCAGATTCTTTTTCACATTTTACAAAATAAAATCGTTGAAAATCAGGTGAAAATGCTCCGTTTTGTGCGTATTCTAAAGGATTATTTTGTTCTTGGAGAGTGTATTCTCCCATTCCTTGCCATGAATGAGTTGTTTTTGATGCGGCAAAATACGTTGGTATTGTAATGGAATCTGTTTTTGGGTCTCTATACGTTGTGTCAAACGGGAGAGAAGCATACAACATAGTTGAAGGTGTAAGAAACATAGGAGAAAATTCATTATCAGCCGTATTAACCGTAGAATTTAATAAATTTACTCGCACTTTTTTAGGATTATTTATTAATGCCGCTGCAGAATCGCATCCGTCCATATGGTTTTTTGCCAATCGTCCAAATTCTCGAGAATCAGGATAATCTTTGTATTCTTTACGAAACGCTGCAAATTGTTGTCCAGCTTCAGCATATTGTTGGTTGATTTGCAGCATTTGTGCAAAATAATATAAGGCTTTAGCGTTACGCTCAGGATCCATTTTGTAGGCTCTGTCGTACCAATATTGTGCAAATGGATAATTCCGAACTATGCGATAATTTTCTGCAAGTAAAAACATTATTTTTGCATCTTCTTTATGCCGACATAGTTCTTCAAAATATTGAATTGCAGAATGATAATTGGCAGAATACATTGCTTTTGTTCCTAATTTTTTAAGTTTCCCGTTACTCAATAATGATAAATCTTCTTGTGATACTTGGGCAAACGATATAATGGAACTGGTTAAAATGAATATAAATGGAATTAAAATTTTACGTATCATACATATTTTTTTAAATTAACGCCTCTTGACTGAAAATATACGAAGCAAATATACTAAGAGTTACGGATTTATTCAAGTTTATTGGTTATTCTTGATAAATTATTTCAGAATATTGTTGTAATGTTCCTATAACTTTAAATTCTGTTCGTCTATTCATTTGTCTCCCCTCTGGATTATCGCTCCCGTCAGCATGTGTGTTTGGGGCGATAGGCTTTGTTTTACCATATCCTTTAGGGTATAATCTTGTTTTATCTATACCTTTTTGAATTAAATAATTAACCACACTTTTTGCTCGTCTTTCTGATAATTTCATATTATAATCATCATCGCCTTTGCTATCTGTATGACTGCTTAATTCTATAATAATTTCGGGTGCTTCTTGCAGTAAAAGCACTAATGTGGTATCAATTGTGTTTTTTGCTGCTTGTGTAAGTTTATAATGATCAAATTCATAATAAATATTTTTAATAACAATAGGCTCTCTCGAAATATATTCTATCCCAATATCATGTATATGAATTGTGTCTGAAGTAATATAGCCATGTGTTGAAAATGCATGTTTGCGAGCTTTTTCTTTATCATTTTCAAATGTAAGCACATAATTTTTATTTGGTTCAATAGTAAAAAAGTATTCTCCTTCAATAGTTGTTGTATCTTGTGCAATATAAATTAAATCTTTTGATGTTCTGTCCACAATAAATAATGAAACAATGGCGCCTTGAATGTAGTTTGTTTCTGAAAGAATAGTATCTTGTGCAATTTCAAGTTTTCCTTGAAGTATTGAACTTACTCGTTCATTTTTTATTTCATACACTTTACCATCAACAGCAAGGTCAATGCCGCCTATGTATTCGTAGCTAAATAAATCGTCGCAGCAGTTATCGTGCATTACGGTAATTGTTCCTGTTCGGTTTGATGTAAAAAAACCTTCTTTTTGATTGGTATGGGTAACGTAATATAAATCATCAAATTCTGAATTTATAGGATACCCTAAATTTTCGGCAACATCTGCCCATTTTGAAAGTTCTCCAACCGTTCTAAAAATATCTAATTCTCCAAGTCCTGGGAATCCGTTTGAACTAAAATATAAGGTTCTTGATTTATTATCATAAAATGGCGTGCATTCATCGCCGGCACTGTTAACTCTCGGACCCGCATTGCGAACTTCCTTCCATGTTTTTTTGCGTGAATCGTATTGTGAGTACCAAATGTCTAAACCGCCTCTGCCTCCAGGACGGTCTGATACAAAATATAAAACTTCTTCGCCTCGCTTTGAATCACTACCAACGGTGGGTTGTGTTGATGTATATTTTTTTGAATTAATTATTTCTGGTAATGCTTCTGGTTCTGTCCATTCTTTTCCGTCTCGATAACTTACATATATAGAACATATTGTTTTCATTTTTCTGTTTAATGTGCAACGGGTAAAATAGAATCGTTGTTTGTCGGGCGAAAAACTTCCGTTTCCTGTTTCAATGGCAGGATTGTTAAATGTTCCTTCGGGCCAAGGAAATAAATATTCCCAAGAATTGTTGTTTTTTTTGGCTAAGTAAAATTGACGTTTTGGTGATGTGTCTTCTTCGCCTTCGGTAATTTTATATACTACGGTATCTGCTCGTAAAGCCGCATAGAGTAATATAGAATCTGATATATATTGTGGTGCAAATTCTATAGAAGCTTTATTTATTGTTGATGATAGATGTTCTATTTTGACTGTGATAGCTGAATCTATAATATAGTTTGCTTTTTCACATGCTTCTATTTGACTTCGGGCTAATCGGGCGTAATCTACACCACTTTTATCTTTTATTCCACGATATTCTCTTCTGAATTTTTTAAATTCTACAAGTGCTTCATCATATTTTTGTTCGGTTTTAAGCATTGTTGCATAATGATAGAGTGCCACAGTATATTTTTTTGCATTTTTTCTGTATGCGGCTTCATACCACTTTTTTGCCTTCGAATAATTACGTGCATTTCTGTAAGATTCTGCTAATAAAAACATCATCTGAGCATCTTCTTTTTTTGCACAATATGCTTCAAGATAGTCAATTGCGGAATATGTATCGCCTAATCGTATGGCATTTGTTGCAAGTGTTTTAAGTTGCGATGCTGAAATTGTTGAAATATCATCTGTTTGCGAAAACGCAATAAAAGATATGCTTATACTTATAAAAAAAACGAGTAAATGTTTCATGTGTTTGTATCTTTTTATTGCCTATCGCACGGTATTTTTATAAAACGAGAGTGTAAACTTTTACTAATATATGTAATTGATATTTCAAACGCTCCTCTATTGTTTGTTGCAGGATGTAGGGTCGAAATGTTTAGGTCGTAACTCATACCTATATCAAAACTTTTATATTGTGCTCCAAATCGAAATGCAGAAGCGTCATAATCGCTTATCCAACTATATCGAAACAATATACCTCCGTATGGAGTCAAATGTTCCGAAATTTTATAATGTGCTGTTCCGCCTATAAGAAAATTGGTTGCTTTGGTTTGATTCATATATAAAAGGAGTGGACGTGCATACACTTTGTTAGAAAATGTTACTTTTCCACCAATATGAGCTATTTTTTGAAGTCCTAATTTTGTTCCGGGATAATTTGCGTTATAAAATGATTCTTGTGGCGTATTTATATGAAATAAAGCTATTCCAATTTCTGGTTCTATATGTTTGGTAATTTTATATGACCATGCCACACCTGCATTTATAGAAATATATGAAATAGGTTCACCTTTTGTTTCAGAAATAGGAAGGCTCGAATTAAATACATTATTTCCACCTAAATCAAATTGCTCATCGTACGTATATTTTAATGTTTTAGTGCTTTTGTGCACACCACCTATTTGAAAGCCACCGCTTATAGAATGACCATTAATTTTCGTACTGTATCCTCCAGAAATGTTGACTTTATTTGTAGTTAATCCAACATATCCTGTTTCATCATTAATTACTTGAATGCCTACATTATAGGTATTTAAATAATGATGAAATTGTTTTTCAAAACTTAATCCAATGGTTCGGTATTCTTTATTGTCTATTGCTTTCCATTGTGTTCTGTATATAGCACTGGCACGAATATCACCTTTGTACCAGCCTGTTAGCCCAGGGTTTAAACCTACCGCCTGAACATCAAATTGTGTGAAATGGATATCTTGTGCAACTATTTTATTACAACTAAGAGTCATAAGAAAAAATACAATTATAAATGTATAAGTGTGCTTCATGAAAAAATGAATTATTTTCTAAATGACAAAAATATAATAAATTTAGTTGCATCACATAATAATTAAGAAAATGTTTTTTTTATAAATGCTACCCATACCATAAAAAAAAGTATATTTGCTATCATATTTATTCAAAACACCTTTTTATGAGATATTTTTTAACAATTTTCGCATTGTTTTTTTCAATAGTTATATGTGCTCAATCACCTGTATTTGATTTTTCGGCAGATTTCACATCGGGCTGTACTCCTTTACAAGTAACGTTTTTTAATGAAACCGATAATACGTATAAAAATAAGTATCGATATGAATGGATTGTAGAACCGGGTAAGTTTTCTCCTGAAACTGATATGGTTGAAAACACCTACGTTACAGCTGGTGTGTATTCATGTTCTATGAGGGTGTATGATGCTGAAAATAAGCTTATTGAAACGGTTGTGAAATCTGACTATATTACCGTATTTCGCGACCCTTCGGTTACTATTGTATCTGATAAAAGTAAAACGTGTATGGATTTACCTGTTCAATTTTCTGTGGAAAAGGTTGATGCCGATGCTCCTATTCAACAGTGGAAATGGGTAATTTCTGATGGAACAAGTTATTATGGGGAAACTATACCTCCGCATAGTTTTTTGTATCCAGAAACTTTTACTGCTTTTGTTACAGTAACTGATACAAATGGGTGTATTAATAGAATTCGTCAGAATGTGGAAGTTGCTGTGTTTGATGATTATCCACAAACTATGTTTGATGTAGATAAGGTTGTGGCTTGTGAGTCTTCACTTGCTGTTAATTTTTTGAATACTACTATCCCGAATACTGCTTCTTTTTCGTGGAATTTTGGTGATGGAACAACATCAACAGAAAATGCTGTAAAACACACTTATAATGGGTTTGGGACATATATGGCAGAACTTACGGCTGTTTCGCCAAATGGCTGTGTACGCAGTTCGGCTCGCTCTATTCGATTGATTGATTATTCGGTTGATTTTTCTGTAGAAGATGAACTGAAAACAATTCAAGATGGTGCTATGGCTTGCGAAGGAACACTTGAGTTCTCGGCAATGGTTACTCCTACAACTCCTTCTAATACGTATTTTTGGGATTTTGAAAATAATGGTACTGTAGATGGCACAAAATCATTTTATGAAAAAAGCGTACTTGCTGGACAATCATATACTATGAAATTAAAAGCTACAAATGGATTTTGTACAGATTCTATTGTAAAAACAATTATGGTTGAACCGCCATTAAATCTTTCGTATTCTGCACAAAAAACTTTTTTTTGTGAGTTGCCTGCAAATGTAACCTACACTGCTCATAGCGATGTACCAGGAACACAATTTTCGTGGAAATTGCATGAGGTTGATAGTGAAAGGAGCGGCAGTCCGATGTCGTATGTTTATACAGCGTATGGAAAATATTCAGAAACATTATATGGAATTTCGCCTAATCAATGTTCTGATTCTATTGAAAAACAACAACATATTTGGATTCCTAATCATGTGTTGAATATTTCGCCAACAAGCCGTATTTCAGGATGTGTTCCGCTTACCGTTGATTTTTCACATGTGTTTTCGTATGCAGCACAATCTATTGACCCAATAAAATCAATTCAATGGGATTTTGATTCCGATGGTGTGATAGATGAAACAGGAGAAGGACCATATAGCTACGAATTTACAAACACGGGTGTGTATTCTGCTAAAATTCAAGTAGAAACTGATAGTGGGTGTGTGTTTACAAATGCAACGACAAATATTCCTATGGAATTAGTAACGGTGGGTGCACCGCCTTCGGCTGATTTGATTTTTCCTGACACGCTTGTGTGTTCTATAACTGAATTACAAACTCTCTTTGTTCCTGATGATGCTACACGATACACCTCTGCGTATGACACGCTTGTGGTTACGTTTATGCCTGATACGATTATTTATAGTCCTATAGCTACTGTGCAAATACCTCCTAATGATTTTGAAGTTCAATTGCGTGATACAATAGGTCCGCATAAGGTGTTTTATTCTTTATCAGATCATGGATGTCGTGAAGATTTTGTTGATTCAACTGATGGAAAAGTGACGGAAATTCATGTGAAAGGACCAATTGTTGAGATTATGTCGTCGCCTCAAAATTGTAATGACAATTATAATTATGATTATTATGTTAATAAATTAATAAATATTGATACTTCTAAAGCTACACAATATTATGAATGGTATTTATCGCGGAGAATTAATAATTTTGAATTTGGAAGAAAAAAAATAGCTAAAAACACTAAAAACATTCATATTAATTATGATCATGATACTTTAGGACGCGGACAGTATGTAGTTACGCTTGTTGCATATAATTATGATGATATTTGTGATGATGCAGAATGTTATGATGGTATATGTGTTGATTCTGTTAAATTATTTACGCATGTAACTGATATTAAGGCAGGTTACACTTTGCAGCGAACAACTCCTTGTTTACATGATGCTGCTGTTTTTGTTCGCTTGCCTGAACCTCACTCGTATGATGTGCATCAGTCGTACTGGAGATATACGCATGATAGTGTGTTTGTGTGGCCAATTAAATCAGATGAAGATTCTATTTTCTATGTTTTTAACTCTCAAGAAATAACTTCTGTTGAGGTCATTTCGCATGATATTTATGGTTGTGCTGATACAACATTTATTCCTGTAAAAGTGTATCAACCCCAAGCTGCTTTTTTTGCTGATATTGTATCTGATTGTTTGCCGTTTGTGTCTCAATTTACCGACACTACTGTTTCTGATACTCTTATTGTGGCACGCACATGGACATTTGGTAATGGGAAAACTGCCTATAATGACTCTATTGTTTCTACGGAATATGCGGCGGAAGGATTAACATCTCCAAAACTAATGGTGCGAGATGTACTTGGATGTGAATCTGAATATATGGCGGCTAATTATATTCGCCCTGTTGTTCCAAATGCACGATTTATTGTAGCAAATCCTAAATTATGCCTTAATCATGAAGGTATGTTTGTGCGTAATACAACAGATCCGAATTATGACAATAATATTCATAAATTATTGTGGGATTTTGGCGATGGCTCTACAAATGATTCTTCGTTAGATGATACGGTAAAACATAAATATAGTACAGAATCGCCTTTAAATCAAACATTTGATGTTTCGTTTACTGCATATAGTATGAGCCCCGAAGGTAATGAATGTGTGGCGTCTTCAACTGGAAAAATTGAAGTAAAAGATGTTGCTGCACAAATAAATTATATAGGAATGGATGATTGTAAAGAGCCTGGGCAGCCATTTGTTGTTGACCTTAATTCTATTTGGTACAATAGATATGAAACGGTTGATTGGTGGAAAGTTGAAGATGGTGATTCTTTGTATGTGAGTAATAGAAAATTAAGTGTCATCTTTTTTAATTCTTATGGCAATCAAGAAGTGTATTTGCGTACTACAAGTCCATATTATGGTTGTGAAATAGATACGGCAAAAATGATAGTGCATGTACCTGGTTTTATAGCAGATTTTAGTGTGGATAAAGATGTTGTATGTGTGGGCGATGAAATAAAATTTACGTTGCATGATACAGCAAATATTTATAGATATGAACATTATTTTGAATTTGGAGATGGAACTGCACGTGTTACGTCTGATTTTGATAATGTGGTTCATTCTTACACTGTTTTACCCGATAATGTTGACAATACTTTTCCTGCACAATTTATAGTAAAAGCAGATGGCTGTTTAACACCACCACTTGTTAAAAACATTGAGGTTATTCCAGTTATGGCAGATTTTATTCGTGGAAATTTAGATATCGATACTATAGGTTGTGCTCCATATACTGTTTCGTTTATTAATACTTCCGAAGGACTTACAAATAATAATTATGAATGGCATTTTGGAGATGGAACAAGTTCTACCGAAAAAAATCCAACACATACATTTCAAGATGTCGATTCTATGTATATGGTTTCTCTTTCTCTTTCATCAGCTGCATGTAGCCATGCGGTGCAAAAACCAATTTATACATATCCGCTTGCAAACATTTCATATATAGTAGATACGGCAATATGTTTTGGAACTACTATTCCCATTGAGGCTGTGGGTAATTTCACTTCTATTCAGTGGAATCCTGCGGAGTATTTTGAAAATTCTTTTGAGGCTAAAACAAACGTAAGTTTACCATATTCAATGTTTGTAAAAGCTGCCTTGGAAAGTCCGTTTGGATGCGAAAGCGTTGACAGTGTATTTATATATGTGCAACAAAAACCCTATTATTTAGGTGCTCCCGATTCTCTGTTATTATACTATTTTACTGAAGATTCTTTGCGTTTCACATCTGATGTTAGTTCAAATCTTATAGTTGGAGAAACATATAATGTAAATAACATAATTATTGATGGTGTTTTATATTCTTGGACTCCAGCAGAGTACTTAAGCTGTGATGATTGTGGCAATCCTGATATTGATTTGCGTTGCGGCATTCCCGGATTTCCAAATTGTTTAGATTTTCCAGAAACTGTGGATTATACAATTACCATGACTGATAGACTTGGATGTTTTGAAAACACAGAAACTATCACATTTTCTATTATACTTGAAACGAAAGCGGCTTTACCACAGGCATTTACTCCAAATAATGATGGTGTTAATGATTTTGCTTTTGTGCGTGGTTGGGGAATTAAAGAGTTTTTAGAACTTCGTATTTATAATAGATGGGGGCAACAAGTTTTTATGACTACAAACATTGAAAAAGGCTGGGACGGAACCTTCCGAGGCGAACCTCAAAATGCTGACACATACGCTTATACTATAAAAGTTATAAATACGAATAACGAGGAGGAATTTATTAAAGGCTATATTACTTTGCTTCGATAATTGCTTCGATAATTGCTTCGATATTACTTTTGTGATTTGGTAAAAAATTGTAATTCTTCCGAAAAATCTAAATGTGGATATTGTGTTTGCAAGCGAGTAGTATGTGTTGCGTGAGCGCGTAAAAATTTTGCATATTCTTCGCTATCTGCGTGATATGGCTTGTGGTTTTGTGCTTTGTGAATGGCTTCAATTTCATGAACAAGGGCTTGTGTTTCTTCAGAAAAGTAGCAATTTGAAAATGCTTTTTGAATATATTGTACTGCCATTGTGTTTGGATGTAGCATATCGTCAGCGTAAAATCTATAATCGCGAAGTTCGTCTATAACAAGTTCGTATGCCGGAAAATAATAGGTGTTTTTTGTATGTTGCATGAATGATTCGAGGGCAACAAATAAAAGTGATTTACTTATTTGATTTTCGTGTGCACCATTTTTCCAATGTCTAATAGGACTTATGGTAAATATAATTCTGCAAGTGGGGGAGTGTTCTCGAATGGTTTGAACTAACTCTTCAAGTGTTTTTTCAATTTCTGCTACTGTAAGGCGGCGATGAGTAAAATCTGAAGCAGGAAATTTATGACAATTTGAAACGACATCTCCCGTTTTGCAATATTCATATACCCACGCAGTTCCAAGTGAAATAATAGCATAATCTAAAGGCTGAAATTTTGCTTTAAATTCTTGTACTCTTGTGTAATAAGCGTTAATTACTGCTTGTTTTGAACGTGCCGAAAATGAACTATGCAATAAAAAAGAAGTAAAAACGCCCTGATTTTGCACTATATCATTTTCGGATATATGTTGTTTTTCAAATAATAGATTAAACGATTGAGCAATAGAAACTGGATTATACACCGTGCCAAACGGGTGCACCATAATAGGAAATTTTGCTTGTTGTAATGCATTTCCAATGTACGAAGTAAAGCACGAGCCAACAGCTATGCCTCGCATAGAATGTGTGATTTTCCATTGATTTGGAGGAATAGATATTTCGGTTCTAAATTTCACAAATTACAACTCTGAAAATATTTCAATCGCAGTTAAAATACGTGCAACAGTTTCATCTTTACCAATGAATTCCATAATATCAAATAAATGAATACCTGTAGCGTTTCCTACAAGACTTAATCGTAAACAAATCATAATTTGTCCCATATGTAGTTCATGAGATTGAATATGTTTTTTTACTTGTTCTTCTATATTCTTTGTTGAAAAGTCGGAAATATTGGAAAGCATAGTAGCAATGGTTTCCATAGTGTTTGGAATATCTTTTTTCCAGTTTTTTTGTACTAACTTTCGGTCGTAACTTTGTGGAGCTTCAAAAAAGTAGTGTGCATGTTGCCATATATCTTGCGGAAATACAAGTCTATCGCGAACTTTTTCACATACAGCAGCAATTTTTAATGCAGGAACGTTTACCCCTTTTTCTTGTAACAAAGGAATACACATCAAAATAACTTGTTCAAGCGGAATGCGTTGCATCCATTGTTGATTGAACCATTTTGTTTTTTCGGGGTCAAATTTTGAACCTGATTTTCCAACACGTTCTAACGAAAATGACGAAATAAGTTCGTCCATAGTAAAAATTTCTTGTTCTGTTCCCGGATTCCATCCAAGTAATGCAAGCATATTTACAAATGCTTCGGGCAAATATCCCGATTCTTTATATCCTGATGCTTCATCTCCATTATCAT
>JAAYPM010000009.1 GCA_012519815.1 Bacteroidales bacterium | reverse complement strand
TAAAAAGTATGGTGCGTTACTTATTTTTGATGAGGTAATGACGGGTTTTCGGGTAGCAAAGGGAGGTGCTCAGAGTATTTATGGCATATCGCCCGATATTACCTGTTTGGGCAAAATAATTGGAGGTGGTTTACCTGTGGGAGCATATGGAGGTAAAAAAGAAATTATGAATTCACTTGCCCCTCAAGGTGCTATATATCAGGCTGGCACTTTGTCTGGCAACCCTTTGGCAATGAGTGCGGGATATACAACTTTGAATATTCTTAATTCAAATGCTGGTTTTTATACGCAGCTTGAAACACGTGCAGCACAATTGGAACAAGGAATACAGAAAAACATTAAAGATTTGGGCATACCTGCTGTTTTTAATAGAATTGGTTCTATGTTTACTTTATTTTTTACTACCGAAAAACAAGTAGAATCATATGCTGATGTACGCACAAGTAATACCGAACAGTATGCAAAGTTTTTTAAAGCCTCTCTTGATGCTGGAATTTATTTTGCTCCCTCGCAATTTGAAGCGGGTTTTGTGAGTGCTGCTCACACCGAACAAGATATTGAAATAACGATTACAAAAAACCGTGAGGCTCTTTCTCAATTATTATAATGCATATGACACATAAAGATAGTATTTTATTAAAAACACTTAGAAAAGAACATACTTCTCGTCCTCCTGTATGGTTTATGAGGCAAGCGGGACGAATTTTACCGCGTTATTTAGCTCTTAAAGAGAAATATACGTTTCGTGAAATGATGGAAAATCCTAAAATTGCAGCTGAGGTTACGCTTATGCCAATAACGGATTTAGGCGTTGATGCTGCTATTTTATTTTCTGATATTTTAGTAATACCGCAAGCCTTAGGAATGGATTTGCATTTTCCTGATAGCGGACCACTATTTTCAACACCACTTATTTCTTCAAAAAAACCTTCGCAATTACTTAGCGCTGATGCTTCAAAACTTGAGTATATTTATGCGGTAATTGACGAAATTATTGCCCAAAAGTCATCGCATATTCCATTAATAGGATTTTGTGGCTCTCCATTTACTGTTCTTTTATACATGCTTCAAGGATTACATCGAAAATCTGATTTTCCTGATGCAATACAGTTTATCTATCAAAATAAACGCGAAACAAAAAAAATAGTAGAAATTATCACAGAACTTTCTATAGAATATATGCGTGCACAAATTGCACATGGTATTGATATGTTTCAATTGTTTGATACTCATGCAGGATTGCTGCCTTTTGAATTATATCAAGAACTTATACTTCCGCATGTTACACGTTTTGCCCAAGAAGCACGCAATACTCATACACCGTTTGTGTTTTTTCCAAAAGGTATAGGATTAGGTTTTCAACAAATCACGCCCGAACATGCTGATTTTGTGAGCGTTGATTGGCAAACGCCACTTTCTCTTGCACGCACAATGCTTCATGCTGATATTGGAATACAAGGAAATATAGACCCCCGTATGTTATATTCTTCTGAATTAGAATTACACGAATATTTAGAAACGTACAAACAATTTGGAACAAAACATAATGATTGGATTTGTAATCTTGGACATGGATTTATGCCTGGTTTACCTTTAGAACGTGCTCAACAAATTGTGCAATGGATTAAAAATACTGATTGGACAGAAGGATAATATTTATAGCTTTAAATACATTTTGTTGTTTTTTACCAAGCAAACTGTATTATGTCAAATGGCTCTCCTTCTAAAGTATAATGATGTTTTACAGGCAATTGCGGTAAAAGTTTGTAAAACGAATTGCCTTTTGCCAAAAACAAATAGTCTATTGCATGTTCTCGTAAATACGCAAGTTTTAAAGTGTCGGGATGTATATCATTTCGCTCTTGAGCATATACATAAAATTGGCTGTTTTTTATACGCCTATCTGAAAATATACTTTCTTTTTCTTTTTCTGTTTTTGCTTCTGGAATATCTATTACCGACAAGCAAACAGGATAGTACGAATCAGTAAACATTCGTAAATGAGTAAAAGGAATAACTAAATCTATATTTCTTGCTATAAACCAATCATACGCTTCTACATTTTGAATATAGCAAGACGTAAATGGTTGTGTGCTTATTTTTTTTAATACTTCTATTGTAGGTTCATGCTTAGAATAATCGTTGTTTGATGCGTATTTGCTATAAAATAATGAAGAAAATACCAGTATAATACTTATTGATGACACATAAAATAAAGGTGTGTGCAATGTATATAATACTATAAAGCTAACTATAATTCCTATATATATAAAAGATTGATATATATTAGAATGTAGTTGAATAGCATCATGATAAAATAATAATATT
>JAAYPM010000043.1 GCA_012519815.1 Bacteroidales bacterium | reverse complement strand
ATTTTGAAAGATTTTCTAATATAAATTCGTAATTTTGAATAAAGTTGTTCATGTTATTTAATTGTTTGGATATCAATTAAATATACGGATTTTCCGCAAAATAAACAACTTTTTTTATTAAATTTTCAAATGCACAACGGGTTTTTATAACAAGATTATAATAATTACAGATGAAAAGCACCTATCATATTGATTATACATTGCCTCTTAATTTCCAACCGGAATGGGCACATCTTTTTAAACCAGATTATAAGTATAAAACCGTTGATTTACGAGTAAAAGAACTCAAAAATGTATTTGTAAATCATTACGGCTTAATTATAAAAAATGGTTTATTAGTAAAAGGCTGTGCACCAAATATTGGCTGTGCACCTTTTTATGATAAAAGTGCCTATTATAAACATTGGCGAAAAGCTACAGAACAATGGCTTGTATGCAAATATGGCACAAGTATTCCTTCTATAAAACTTGATGGCAATACAAAATATCTTGTAATACACTCTCCTTGGTTTAGTTATTATTTTTGGATTACCGAGTGTTTGCCTCGTTTATTAATGGTAAAAGACCAATTACAGGAACTTACGCTTATATACCCGGAATCGTGGAAAAATATTACGTTTGTAAACGAAACACTTGCCTTGTTTCCGCAATTACAAAAAATAGTAATTCCTGCCGATACACATTTGTTTGTAAAACATTTGGTAATGCCCGAAGTAAAACCGTGGACGCCAATGTTTATTCCGGAGTTGGTGTTTGAGGTGAGGGAATTACTGTTTAAAGCTTTACAAGAAAAAAATATTACATCGCCATTTGGTGAACGTATTTATATTTCGCGGAAAAAAGCAGCTCGCAAAAAATTCACAGACGAAAATTTAGCAGATAATGTATTAATGCAATATGGCTTTGACTCTGTATGCATGGAAAATTATTCCTTTTTTGAACAAATTGCAATCATGGAAAAAGCGAATGTTTTTACTGGCATAACAGGTGCCGGACATATTAATATTATTTTTATGCCTGAAAATGGATGTGTCTTAGATATAACAAATAAAGATTTTATAACAAAGACACAGTATAAATTTCATTTTTATAAATTATGCCAAATTTTGAAAATTCAATATTTAGTATCATTTTTAAATCATGAAAATTCAATAAATGTAAATCACTATAGTATACAAAATCTAATTTTTGAAAAAACATTAATAGAAAAAAATCTTAACAAAATAACTTATGCTAAATAGCTTAAAACGAATAATAATTTTAGCTCCTCATACAGATGATGGGGAATTTGGTTGTGGAGGAACAATTGTAAAACAAATTGAAAACGGAGCAGAAATATTTTACGTTGCTTTTTCATGTGCTGAAGAATCTGTTCCTGAAGGATTACCCAAAGACATATTAGAAAAAGAAGTTAAACAAGCTACAACTGTATTAGGAATTCTGCCTGAACGATTAATAATATATAAATATCCTGTACGCAAGTTAAATTATCATAGGCAAGATATTTTAGAGAATATGGTACAACTTAATAGAGAAATCAAACCCGATTTAGTATTTACTCCTTCTATTCATGATGTACATCAAGATCATTTTACCATTGCACAAGAGGCTATACGTGCATTTAAATTTACTTCAATATTAGGATATGAATTGCCATGGAATAATTATGTGTTTGAAACTACATGTTTTGTTCATTTAGAAGAGCAGCATATTTTAAAAAAAATTGAGTCAGTAAAATGTTATGGCTCACAAATCGGACGAAAATACTCAAATGAGGAATATATTAAAGGGCTTGCTCTAACCCGAGGCGTTCAAATTGGAGGACGATTTGCAGAAACGTTTGAAGTAATACGATTAATTAATAGATAATGAATAAACTAAAATTAGGATTTATCGGTGGAGGAATAAACTCTGCCGTTGGACGAACTCACAAAATTGCTGCAGAAATGGATTCAAAATTTGAAGTGGTTTGTGGTGCATTTAGTCGTCATCATGACGTTAATCAAAAAACAGGAGAGGAATATGGAATAGATACATCTCGTGTTTATGATTCATGGATTGATTTACTCGAAAAAGAGCACAATAGAATCGATGCCTTTGTTATTCTTACACCAACACCAACACATACAGAAATTATACTTAAAGCACTCGAATATAATATCCCTATCATCTGTGAAAAATCATTAACTAATAACCTGAAAGATGGAGAAAAAATAATTAATGAAGTAAAAAAGAGAAATGCGTTTTTGGTTGTTACCTATAACTACACAGGCTACCCAATGGTTCGAGAAATGAAGCATATGATTGAATCAGGCAGATTGGGAACAATTCAACAAGTGCATATCGAAATGCCACAAGAAGGTTTTATCCGTTTAACTCCCGAAGGTACGGCACAAATTCCTCAGCAATGGCGTTTACAAGATGACGAAATTCCTACCGTTTCATTAGACCTTGGTGTTCATCTTCACAATATGGTCGATTTCCTTACTAGTGAAAAGCCTGTTCGATTGGTTTCAATGCAGAACAATTATGGTAATTTTGAAGGAATTGTTGACGATGTTACCTGTCTAGCAGAATATACGAATAAAATGTCTGTTTCATTTTGGTATGGAAAAACAGCCTTAGGTAATTCAAACGGTTTACGAGTAAGAATCTATGGTAAAGAAGGAAGTTTAGAATGGGTTCAACTCCATCCTGAAGAAATTATATATAGTGATAATAAAGGAAATAGGAAAATAATTGATAAAAGCTCATCTGGACTTAGCATTGCTTCACAAGGCAGATATGCACGCTTCAAACCTGGTCATCCTGCCGGGTTTATTGAAGCATTTGCTAATTATTATAGTGATCTATCACTAAAAATTAACGCTTCAAATGGAGATTATGAAAAATATCTATTTAATGAAATAGATGGATATAATAGTTTATTATTAATGAATGCAATAAATTTAGCATATAAAAATAAAAATTGGATATCTATAGATTATAAAGAATGAAAAAAATTATTATAGCTGGTGGTGGATATGCTGAAATACCAATTATTGAAGCAGCTAAAAAACAGGGTTTTTTTGTAATAACTACGAGTAATAATCCAAACAAAAAAGGGCATCAAGTATCTGATTTATACGAATATGGTGATTATTCAAATTTCGATGATATGTTGCATATAGCTAAAAAACATAATGTTGTAGCTATATGTCCGGGATGTACAGATTTTTCTGCAATTTCTACAGCTTATGTCGCTGAAAAATTAAAATTACCTGGGCATGATACTATTGAAAATACCTTAATCATGCATCATAAAGATAAATTCAGAGAATTTTGTATGTCTCATAATTTATCTGTACCACGAGCCAAAAGTTTTTCAAATATTGAGGATGCATATCTGTATAAACCTGATTTTCATTTTCCAATTATCGTTAAACCGATTGATCTTGCCGGAGGAAGAGGAATCTCTGTTATTCATTCTATAGATGAATATGAATCATCTGTTCGAATTGCATTTGAAAAATCCGTATCTAAAAAAATTGTTGTGGAAGAATATATAAAAGGGACAAATCATGGTTTTTCTACAATTATTCAAAATGGCAAGGTAATTTTTTATTTTGCTGATAATGAGTATTATTTGCCTAATGAATATTGGGTTTGCGGAACCTCTACGCCAAGTTCCTTATCTAGTGATGAAATCAGACAATTAATTGATTTTACAGAAAAAACGGCAAAATTACTGGATTTATGTGATGGATTATTTCATATTCAATGTATTGCGAAAGATGGGAAAATTTATATTATAGAAATCTGTAGAAGAATTCCTGGGGAATTATATGTAAAATTTGTAGAATTTGCAACACATAGTAATTATGCAGATATGATTATACATGGTTTTTGTGGTCAAAAAATTACTCTATCACCAGAGATTAAGCAAAAACCTGATTGTTTTGCAAGACATTGTATTTCTGCAAAAAGGACAGGAGTTTTACAAAAAGTAGAATTTGATCAAAATATTGAACAATATATTGTTGAACAATATAAATTAATGGATTCGGAATTGGTTATACAAAATCCGGCAATGCAAAAACCTTATATATTATTTATGAAATTTGATTCATATAATACTATGATACAACAAAGTAATAACTTATATAAAAATATTACATTTCATTTTAATTCAATTTAATAATGAATGAATTACTTAAAGATAAAATAATAGCTATTCATCAACCAAATTTTTTACCGTGGTTAGGTTATTTTAACAAAATAAATGAGGTAGATACTTTCGTGATTTTAGATAACGTTCAAATTCCACGAGGTAAAAGCATTGCAAATAGAAATACTATTAAATCTGCACAAGGAAAATTAGAAATTATTTTACCTATAAGCCATCCAAAAGGTAATGAACATCTTTCTACATATAACGAGGTTTTAATCAGCGAGCAAAAAAATAAGATAAAAATTTTAAAAACCATACAGAATAGTTACTCTAAGGCACCCCATTTTAAAGAAATTTTTCCAGATATTGAATTGCTTTTCACCAACGAATCGTTCTGTGCACTAAACATTTCATTTATAAAATATTTAGTTTCTTATTTAAATATTTCCACAAAAATTTTACTCCTTTCTGAGTTAAATATTAAAGAACAAAAAAACAATGATTTAATAGTTGAGATATGCAAAGAAACAAATTCAAATTGTTATTTATCAGGTACTGGTGCACAAAAATATAACAATGAATCTCTTTTTAATTCTCATGGAATAATACTCGAATACCAAAAATACGAGCATCCAATTTATCCCCAATTACATGGTGAATTCATTTCTCATCTATCAATTATAGATGCCTTATTTAATGTAGGTTTTGAAGGAGTTAAAAAATTAATATAACTTTTTAGTAAACCAAAACATCACAATTTCTGTGTTGGATTTTTAAAATTTACCATGCGAATTTATAGTTATCATTAAATATAATAAGAAAATCAATTAAATTTGTTTGTATGAAAAACGAAATAGTAATCAGCTAACACATAAAACATCACATTTGCGAGATTCAGCACTTAAGCTAATGCTTCTGCTTGCAAAAGAACTGTTTTTTTTACCAACACATCTGATTACTTAAAAGAAATTAGTAATTTGCAGAGTTAAAAAAACCATATATGATACCATGTTAGAATGAAAGATTTAACAAATTCGACCGTAGCACGGCAAAATATATTAAATAACAACTATGCAATTGAAGAAGTTCAAAATGCGGTAGGGATTGAAGGAATTATGTTTGATCATCAGCTCCGCTTTTTAAAAAGTCAAATTGCATCTTTCTTCGAAATTGATGAACGAACTATAGAACGCTATCTCAATGTTCACGAAAAGGAATTAAAGGTAAATGGTTACGAGGTTTTAAAGGGTAAGCAGCTGAAAGAGTTTATTTTAGCCATACAAGAATCGGGTGCGAGCGACATGTATGTCGCTCACAAAACTAGAAACCTTGGTTTGTTTAATTTTCGTGCGTTCTTAAATCTCGGAATGCTTCTAAAAGAAAGCGAAAATTTCACATACTCACAAACAAGATTTCTTAGTAAACCAAAACATCATAATTTCTGTGTTGGATTTTTAAAAACTCTGCCTATATACTATTGCTCTTTACAAAGTAAAATTTTAAATCGTACGTACAGCTTTTATTGAACCGTAATTTTATTGGTTTTTTGGCAGCACCGCATTTTCAAGCATTTTATTAGCCATTTCCACTTTTTTAGGGAATAACACAGTGTTTCTAAATTTGTCTAATTTATTGTTAATTTTAACAATAGGAACTTTAGCTTTATTTATATCGTGAATAGTCATAGCGTTATGTTTTTATTTTTCCGTGTAACCAAAACATCACAATTTCTGTGTTAGATTTTTAAAATAGCGAAAAACAAAAAACCCCGAAAAGGGCAAAAAGCCACAAAAACGGGGTTTTCTTTTTTTATTAGAGGCTCCTGGCGGATTTGAACCGCCGTAAACGGTTTTGCAGACCGGCGCCTAACCACTCGGCCAAGGAGCCTTTTGTTTTGCAAAAGTAATACAAAAAATTGTGTTTACTGTTTCTTTTTGAAAAAAAAATAAGATATTGCATATGTTCTTTTTATTTCATACAAAAAATGAATCAAATTTCTCATTCAAAAAACACATCTTCTACTATGTTTCGCTCCCTTCGGGGATGGAGAATTTCTATACCAATAATAATAGGTGTGCTTGTAGTTGTATATATGTTTTGGGGAGAATTTGATTATGCGGAATTTAAAAACATTAATTTTACAAAACATGCACTTATTTGGTTTATTTGTGCATTGTGCATGATGTTTTTTCGAGATATTGGATATATTATTCGTCTCAAAATCATTTCCGAATCAAAATTAACATGGCTACAATGCCTACGTGTTATACTTTTATGGGAATTTACCTCAACAGTTACACCTTCAGCTGTTGGAGGAACACCCTTTGCTATTATATATATATCAAAAGAAAATATTTCGGTCGGGAAAAGCTCTGCAATGGTTATGCTAACAGCTTTTCTTGATGAATTTTATTTTCTTATTATGTTTCCACTTGTGCTTATTCTTGCAGATTTTGATAGTGTGTTTACTTTTTCATCACTTTATTCTGATGGAATAAATTGGTCAACTAAATTTATGTACTTTGCATTAATTGGCTATTCACTTAAAGCGGGTTTTGTTTTATTAGTTTTTTATGGTTTGTTTATAAATCCTTGTGCTGTTAAAAAAATGCTGTTTCGTATTTTTTCCTTCAGATTTTTGCGAAAATGGCGACGGCGAATAGTTAAAGTTGGCTCTGATATTATGAATGCTTCTATTTCATATAAAGGAAAATCGTGGAAATTTTGGCTATCTACTTTATTAGCAACATTTTTATCATGGACATCGCGATATTGGGTGGTTAATTTTTTATTCTTACTATTTTTTGTTGTTCCTGAACATTTTATAATTTTTGCTCGGCAATTAGTTATGTGGATTATGATGATTGTTTTGCCATCTCCCGGAGGAAGTGGTTTTTCGGAATTTCTTTTTTCAGAATTTTTAGGTGAATTTATACCATATATGTATTTAGTTCCTATTTTAGCTGTTTTATGGCGTATTGTTACGTATTATACCTATTTAATAATAGGAGCTTTTATGTTACCTACATGGATTAAGAAGAAATTTTAATAGCAAGAGATATGTCTGTTGGAGCAAATGAATTAAAGCGTTTTATTACATGTGTACAAAAAAATTCTACGTACAATTTTTCAGAATATTCTGAAAATTCTCTTATCAGAAGAATTGAAAAAATTTTAATTGATAATACATGTACGTTTGATATTTTATTAGAACGAATACGTAATGATAGTGATTATTTACATTCTATTGTAAAGCAAATTACAGTTAATACCACAGAATTATTTCGAGATCCTAAATTTTGGCAAGATTTCCGTCATGACATTATACCCGAATTACAAAAAAAGGAATCAATAACAATATGGCATGCTGGCTGTTCTACTGGACAAGAAGTATATTCAATGCTTATTTTATTGCATGAACTAAAATTGTTAGAACGTGCTACCGTGTTTGCTTCTGACATTAACGAAGATGTAATTGAAATTGCACAAAAAGGTGAATATCCGTATCGTTTTTATGATGATTATAAAGAAGCATTTAAACAAGTTATTAAATTTAATCCGTACGGAAAACCATTTAAACATACGCCATTCGAAAAGTATTTTGAGGTAAATGCTAAAAAATCTATTTTGCAAACAGCTTCTTTTTTAAAAAATAAAGTGCAGTTTTTTACGCATGATTTAATAGCATTATCTCCTTTCACCGACCAGAAATTTGATATTATTTTCTGCCGAAATGTGCTTATTTATTTTAAAGCTGATTATCAGAAAAAAATATATGAATGTTTTTATCATTCTTTAAATCCAGAATCATATCTTGTTCTTGGTATGCAAGAAAGTATGGGCTGGTTTATGAATTCACTTTTTCAGAAAAAAAATTCGGTTTATTGTAAATGGGAAATATAATATACACAAAAATTTCAGCATATCAGCGTCAAGAGTTTTTAGAAAAATGCAGGTATTTATTTCCCGAAATGAATATGTATGCACACAGTTTTATCGAACGCCGTATAGCATACGTTATGGAGCAAATGAATATAATGGATTGGGAGAAATTTATGGAATCAATGAATGATTCTGAGTTTCCCGAGAATTTTATGGCAAAATTCATAGTTCCTGCAACAGAGTTTTTTCGTGATAGTGAGGTTTGGAAAGTTTTATATCACACCATTTTACCTAAGATTCTTATGTTTGATCCATGTGTTATTTGGATTCCAGATTGCACTTCAGGCAAAGAACTCTTTTCGTTGCTCATACTTCTTGAAATAATGGGTGTGCGAAAACGTGTTTCAGTAATAGTGGGATGCAAATCAAAACCCATTATTAAAAACATTCAAAAAGCAAGCTATCCTTTACATACTGAAATGATTTTACAATCAAATTTCAAGGCAACTGCTATACCTTTTGACATAGGTGATTTTTACCATAAAAACGTTAATTCTATAGTATTTCAGAAACATTTGTTAGAAACGGTTACATTTGTTGAATCTTCTTCAATACTTTCTCAAAATCCACCTAATGTTAGTTTTGTATTATACAGGAATACTTTGTTATATGTATCTTTAAAAAATCAACATACATTTATTGCTCACATTTATAAAAACATGCAATATGGTGGATATCTTGCACTTGGACTTAAAGAAGGGAAATCCGTATTTGAAATTAAAACATTATTTTCGTTAGAATATCCCGATGAACTTATTTATAGAAAAAAATAATGGACATAAAAAAATCGCAATATAAACTTATTGTTATAGGTGGTTCTGCTGGCAGTTTTTCGGTAGTAACAGCTTTATTAAAACAAATTCCTAAAAAATTTGAAATCCCTATAATAATTTGCATGCATCGTTTAAAACATGTTCGCTCAGGTTTTGAAGAAACATTATCGCTTATTTCTAAAAACATGGTTACAGAACCTTTTCACAATGATGTGTTAGAAAAAGGGAAAATTTATATTGCCCCTGCAAATTATCATTTAATTGTGGAACCCGAAATGACAATTTCTCTTTCAACCGAGGAGCTTGTAAATTACACCCGTCCTTCAATTGATGTATTATTTTCTTCGGCTGCACATTCTCTTAAATCAAGTGTTATTGGTATTATTTTGTCGGGTGCAAATAAAGACGGAGCACGCGGTTTGGCACAAATTCATGAAATGGGCGGTTGCACAATAGTACAAGACCCTACCGAGGCACAAGTTTCAACAATGCCACTCACAGCTATTGAACAATGTAAACCTACGTTTGTATTTAAACAAAATCAAATTATTGATTTTATTATTGATGTGAGTAAAACACGTAGATAAAAAAATAATTAAAAAGTGTAAATTTTACTTTTAAGTTGCGTCTAAACATCAAAATAATTTTATATTTGCAAAAAATATATGAATAAAATAGCTATCATACTAACAATTCTTCTGCTCAACTAATACGATGAGGGAAAATAGTATTGTAAATATGATACATATAATATAAAGACCCTCTTTGCTTCTGCTTTGAGGGTTTTTTTAATTATCTATAAAATGGTAATGAATAAAAGTAATTTTTTTTAAATAATACAAGTATGGATGATAAAGTTTTTGTGTTCGACACAACCTTACGAGATGGCGAACAAGCTCCAGGAAATCAATTAAATATGGTTGAAAAAATTGAAATCGCAAAAGCTTTAGAACTGCTTGGGGTTGATATAATTGAAGGAGGATTCCCAATATCAAGTCCTGGTGATTTTGATTCTGTAGTGCAAATTTCAAAAGCAGTGTCAAATCCAATTATTTGTGGATTAACACGTGCAATAAAAAAAGATATTGAAGTTGCTGCCGATGCTCTTAAATATGCTAAACGCCCGCGCATTCATACGGGAATTGGCACATCATATTATCATATTCATCATAAATTACAATCAAATCCCGAAGATATTTTACAAAGAGGTGTAGCCGCCGTAAAATATGCAAAAAGTTTTGTAGAAGATGTTGAATTTTATTGCGAAGATGCCGGAAGAACCGATAATGAATTTTTGGCGCGGGTAGTTGAGGCTGTAATTGCAGCGGGAGCTACTGTTGTAAATATTCCTGATACAACTGGATATTGTTTGCCTCATGAATTTGGCGAAAAAATTAAGTATCTTATGGAACATGTCTCAAATATTGATAAGGCAATTTTAGCTACGCATTGTCATAATGATTTGGGCATGGCAACGGCAAATACTATTGCGGGGGTTATTAATGGTGCTCGGCAGGTTGAAGTTACCATGAATGGTGTTGGTGAACGTGCCGGAAATACAGCTTTGGAAGAGGTGGTTATGGCAATTAAAAGCCATAAATTAGGTCTTTCTACAAATATTGTTACTCCGCACATTATGGAAACAAGTCGTTTGGTACAACGACTTATGAAAAGTCCCGTACAGGCAAATAAAGCTATTGTTGGGAAAAACGCCTTTGCTCATTCATCTGGTATTCACCAAGATGGCGTTTTAAAAATGCGAGAAAATTACGAAATTATCGACCCAAAAGATGTTGGTGTAAAAGAATCATCTATTGTATTAACCGCTCGAAGCGGAAGAGCCGCTTTGCGTCATCGGTTAGATTTATTGGGCTACACGCTTACGCAAGAAGAACTTGATGCTACGTATAAAGAATTTCTTCATATTGCAGATATTAAAAAAGAAATTAATGATGAAGATTTATTAGTATTAGTTGGAAAAAATAAACGTGCCGAAAAACGTGCTATTCATCTTGATGCTTTACAGGTTATTTGTGGTAAATCAATGATACCTACAGCAACAGTATCATTATCTATAAAAGGAAAAGTACAAACAGAATCGGCTATGGGCGATGGACCTGTTGATGCGGTATATTCTGCCATTAAAAAATTATTTACAAAAAAAATTAGGTTAGAAGAGTTTCTAATACAGGGATTTATGGGTGGCAGTGATGATTTTGGTCGCGTAAGTGTGCAAATTGAATGTGAAAATAACTATTTTTACGGTTTCGGAGTTGATACCGATATTGTTACTGCTTCTGCGGAAGCGTTTGTTGATGCGATAAGTAAAACGTTAGAATAAATAATACAAAATTAAAATGGGAAAAACCTTATTTGACAAGATTTGGGACAGTCATGTAGTATCTGAGATACCAGATGGTCCAAGTATTTTATATATTGACCGTCAGTTTATTCATGAAGTGACAAGTCCACAAGCTTTTACAGGGCTTGAAAACAGAGGACGAAGCGTGTTTAGACCCGCACAAATTACGGCAACTGCTGACCACAACATTCCTACTATGGATCAGCATCTTCCAATTAAAGAGCAATTATCAGCATTTCAAGTGCAAAAACTAAAAGATAATTGTGCACGTCATGGCATTACATACTATGGCTTAGGCGACGAGTTTAATGGAATTGTGCATGTAATTGGTCCCGAATTAGGATATACACAACCGGGAATGACAATTGTGTGTGGCGATAGTCATACATCTACGCATGGAGCATTTGGTGCAGTGGCATTTGGTGTTGGCACAAGCGAGGTGGAAATGGTGTTTGCAAGTCAATGTATTATGCAGCCAAAACCAAAACGTATGCGTATTACTATTAATGGTGATTTAGGAAAAGGCGTTACATCAAAAGACCTTATTTTATATGTGCTTTCTAAATTAACAGCAAGTGGAGCTACTGGCTATTTTATAGAATATGCTGGTACTGCTATCACAAATATGTCTATGGAAGCACGTATGACAGTGTGTAATATGAGTATAGAACTTGGTGCACGCGGTGGACTTATTGCTCCTGATGAAAAAACATTTGCGTATGTAAAAGGACGAAAATATGCTCCGCAAGGTGCTGATTTTGATGTTGCTCTTGAAAAATGGAAACAATTATACTCTGATGCTGATGCAAAATTTGATAAAGAATTTACGTTTGATGCAAACGACATCGTTCCTATGATTACGTACGGTACAAACCCAGGTTTGGGAATGAAAATCAGTGATTCTATTCCTTCTCTTGATTCTATTGATAGTGCATCAAAAGAAACATTTAAAAAAGCATTGGATTATATGGGTTTTGTACCCGAACAATCGTTGTTGGGAAAAGAAATTGATTGGGTGTTTGTTGGTAGTTGTACAAATGGACGAATAGAGGATTTTCGATTGCTTGCACAAGTTTTAAAAGGACGAAAAAAAGCACCACATGTTAATACGTATATTGTGCCGGGGTCTTATTTGGTGGCTCAGCAAATTAAAGAAGAAGGAATTGACAAAATTCTTGCCGATGCGGGAGTTGAACTTAGACAACCGGGCTGCTCGTCTTGTTTAGCAATGAACGAAGATAAAGTGCCTCCGGGAAAATATTGTGTGGCTACTTCAAATAGAAATTTTGAAGGTCGTCAAGGACCAGGTGCACGAACAATTCTTGCAAGTCCACTTACTGCTGCGGCAGCAATTGTTACCGGAAAAATTACTGACCCACGGGAGTTTTTGTAATTAATTTAGTAATCATCTGATAATTAACCATTAATAATTATAATAATGCCAATAGAAAAATTTATAAAAACTGTTTCACGAGCGGTGCCAATTCCTATCGAAGAAATAGATACTGACCAAATTATTCCTGCACGTTTTTTAAAAGCAACCGACAAAATCGGATTTGGAAATAATTTATTTCGCGATTGGAGATATGATGCGACTAATAAACCTATTGCAACATTTCCGCTAAATAACCCAAAATATTCTGGAACTATACTTGTTGGAGGAAAAAATTTTGGTTGCGGCTCAAGTCGTGAACATGCAGCATGGGCAATTGCCGATTATGGTTTTAAAGTTGTTGTTTCAAGCTTTTTTGCCGATATTTTTAAAAATAATGTGCTAAATAATGGGGTATTGCCTGTGCAAATTTCTGATGCTTTTTTAGCAGAAATTTTTGCTCAAATTGAAAAAGACCCCAACACGGAATTTGAAGTTGATTTGCAAAAACAAACAATTACCATAATGGCAACTGGTAAATCAGAATCATTTGATATAAATGCATATAAAAAAGATTGTTTGCTTAACGGATACGATGATATCGATTACTTAATAAGTAAATTACCCGAAATAGAAGCATTTGAAAAAAGGGTATAAGGGTATAAGGGTATAAAGGTTTAAAGGTATAAGGGTTTAAAGGGTAGAAATGGGTGATTTTACAAAAATTGAGGTATGGAAAAAATCGAAAAACATTGCTGTGAAAATATATTCGATTACAACATCTCAAATGTTTGTAAAAGATTTTGATTTAATTAATCAAAGGCGAAGAGCTGCGGTAAGTATTCCATCAAACATCGCAGAAGGCGAAGAATCAGGCTCTAATCCTCAATCAACACGATTTTTCAATATAGCGAAAGGTTCAGCAGCAGAATTAAAAACTCAAATTATTATTTCGTATGAAATAGGATACTTGCAAGAATCATTGTATAAAGAAATATATGGAGAAGTATGTCAAATATCAATAATGCTTCATAAAATAATAAAACACCGAAAAAATCATAACATAAAACCAACCCCTTAACCTCTAAACCCTTAAACCTCTATCTTTTATTTTTTTCAACTCTTAGGCTAAAAAACAATGATTCAGCGGAGGCTGTGGGGAGATAATTTTAAAAAAGGAGAATTTGAGATAAAAAAATTTCTTAAATTAAAAAAAAAAACGAAATTTGTCATATAATTAAGAAAGGTAGAAAGGTAAAAAGATAGAAAGGTTTCATACAACCCCTAAACCTCTAAACCCTTAAATTTTAAAAAAATGAAAAAAAACATTGCGGTATTAGCTGGTGACGGTATTGGTCCAGAAATAATTAATGAAGCTCTAAAAGTAGTAAAAGCAATTGAGAAAAAATTTAATCATTGTTTTTCATATACCGAAGCTATAGTTGGAGCATCGGCTATTGATACTGTTGGCGACCCATATCCCGAAGAAACTCATAAAGTTTGCATGGAAGCAGATGCGGTTCTTTTTGGTGCAATTGGGCATCCAAAATTTGATAATGACCCGACTGCAAAAGTACGTCCCGAACAAGGTTTATTACGTATGCGTAAACAACTTGGCTTATACGCAAATATTCGTCCAGTTGAAACATTTGCTTCTTTAGTACATAAATCACCGCTGCGAAAAGAATTGGTTGAAGGAGCAAATTTTATGTGTATTCGTGAACTTACTGGAGGTATTTATTTTGGCGAAAAAGGACGAGCTGACAATGGAGACACAGCATTTGATACCTGCACATATTCTCGTGTTGAAATTGAACGTATTCTAAAATTAGCCTATGAATATGCAATGAAGCGAAATAAAAAACTTACTATTGTTGACAAAGCAAATGTGCTTGAAACTTCTCGTTTATGGAGACAAGTAGGACAAGAAATGGCTCCAAAATATCCAGAAGTTGATACACAATATATGTTTGTTGATAATGCTGCTATGCAAATTATTCAATGGCCTAAAAATTTTGATGTTATGGTAACCGAAAATATGTTTGGCGATATTTTAACTGACGAGGCTTCTGTTATTACAGGCTCAATGGGATTGTTACCATCTGCTTCAATAGGATTACATACAAGTGTGTTTGAGCCAATTCATGGTTCATATCCGCAAGCAGCAGGCAAAAATATAGCAAATCCTCTTGCAACTATTTTATCGGCAGCTATGATGTTTGAATATGCGTTTGCTTTAATGGACGAAGGTGCTTTAATTCGTAAAGCTGTTGAGGCTTCATTAGAACAAGGATTTGTTACTGAAGATATATCAAAAGAAAATGCAAAATCAACCTCAGAAGTGGGAGATTGGATTGTACAATATATTATAAACGCATAAGTTTAATATTTTATATAAAATGTATAAATTTAGTTTTTGTATATTATTTATATTTTTTTCTTGGAATCTGTTATATTCACAAAATGTTTCTGAAGACACAGTATTTATTGACAAAGTTTTTATAAAGGCTGATGCCCATAAAGAGTTTCCAATTTCTACACAATCTACAACGCTTGTGTTGCAAAAAGATATTGAGCAAGTGGGACATACAAATGTGTTGCCTGCTCTTCATACTTTTTCGTCGGGTATTTTTGTTACTGAACGAGGAATTGCTGGATTTGGACTTTCAACAGGTGGCTCAGGAGCAATTACGCTACGAGGTTTAGGAGGATCGCCAAATAATACTATTTTAATTCTTATTGATGGGCATCCACAATATCAAGGAATTTTTGGGCATCCTTTACCAGATGCATATTCAACCTCATCTACTTCACATGTTGAAGTGATTCGAGGACCTGCCTCAATATTATATGGTTCAAATGCTTTGGGAGGTGCAGTGCATATTCATTCTGAAAAACAACAAAATGATGGTGTGAATGCTTTTGCACGAGCATCATATGGAAGTTTTAATACAGCTGAACTTGCGTTTAAATTAGGATATAAAAAAGAAAAATTACATTCATTTTTTTCTTTTGATAATTCTCATACCGATGGACATCGTGAAAATTCAGATTTTACAGGAAATAATGCATTTTTCAAAATTGGATATGACGCAACGCCTCACGTCTCATTTTTAGCGAGTTACGGGGTTTCAATATATGATGCAAATGATAATGGAACGATTTACGATCCACAAGAATTTACAATAGATGTGTTTCGTTCTAAAACATTATTTTCTATTTCAAATACATATACAAAAACAACAGGAAAAATCACTCTTTTTTCAAATGATGGCGTTCATATTTTTTCTGATGGATGGGAATCTACCGATAAAAATGCAGGGTTAATGGCTCATCAAACAGTTACGCTTTCTTCTCGTGCAAACATTCGCTTTGGTGCTGATTTTAAAACTATTAGCGGAATTACAAATAGCGGATTTAAACCTGACACCATGCTTTCTGTACAAGAAATGGCTGCATATTCTTTATTAGAACATACTATTTTTAAAAAAGGTAAACTTTCTTTAGGAGCACGAATAGAGCATAATTCATTATATACTCAAAAAATAATTCCATATGGAGGGATTATGTATGCAGTTTCAAAAAAATCTGATATAAACATTTCATATTCAAAAGGATTTCGTAACCCTACAATTATGGAATTATATGTATATGCACCAAATGAAAATTTATTGCCCGAAAATGTTATGAATTATGAGGTGTCTTATACATATAAAAATTCAAAATATCTACAAGCAAAAATTGCAGCATTTATGCTCAATGGAAAAAATATAATTCAAGTTGTGGGACAATATCCTCACATGCAGCGTCAAAATGTTGGCGAATTTCAAAATTCAGGAGTAGAAATAGACATGATGTGTACACCAAAAAAAAACTGGACAGCTTCTGCAAATTATACATTTTTACATGTAAAAGAACCGCTACTTGCGGCTCCAAAGCACCAATTAAATATGTATTTTAGATACATATATAAAAACTTTCGAGCTATTACCACTTTACAATATGTAGCCGATCTTTACACTTCCATAACTCCCTGTATTCAAGAATCATATGTGCGTTTAAATGCTCGTGCAGAATATCAAATAACACCTAATATAGCAACGTTTTTTGATATCAAAAATGTGTTAAATCAAACATATCAAATTAATTATGGATATCCTATGCCTGGTATTTCTTTCCATGCGGGCGTGTCATTTCAATTTGAACAAAGATAATTTCTTTTTGCTTTTTTGTAATACTCTTATTTTTTATATATATTTATACTCTTATTTTTTTTAGATATAGAATTTTTAGAATAAAATTAAATGTATTTGTATGAATAATAGCGTATTCCCCCCAAAATTAACAGTGATATTTTTCTGTTTATTTCCGTTTTTTCTTTTCGCTCAAGAAGATTTTTTACCTTCTCCAGATGAATTGTTTGCTCCAATTCCTGTTCAGCAAGCACCTCAATCTACAGAAAATCAAAATTCTCTTCCTATTGAAACATTTGACGATTTACCACCAATTCAGGAAAGTTCTTCTGTGGAATTTACACCAGATAGTAAAGAGCCTGAAATTTTAACAACACCTGTTGGTAAAGATTCTGATAAAATTGAACAGTCTCAAGTTTCGGAACTTCCTGCTATTAAAACGCAAGAACCAGTTAAAGAAGTGTCTGTTGCAACCTCATTGCAACAAACTCCTTATTCATATCCCGTATCTGTAACACCAGAACATAATGGCTGGGCTATTTCTGTACATGGAGGCTCAAATTTATTTTATGGTGATTTGCGTATTTATCCATTGTGGCCCGCAAAACAATATAATAATGAACGTAAATGGGCTTTTGGAGCTTCACTTGATAAAGAATTTAACAAATACTTACAATTACGCGGAACAGTATTATATGGCACATTGTCGGGAACAAAACGTAAATATGAATCAGGATTGCCTGCAAATTTATATTTTGATGCTTCTTTGTTAGAATACAGTGCAGCCTTAAAAGTAACATTTGCTGCTGAACAACCTTTCTCTTTCTATGTATATGCTGGACTTGGATTTGTGCATTTTAGAACACAACAAAAAGACTTACGTACCAATGAGGTGTTGGCTTCGTATGGATATAAGGGAAGCGAAAAATCAACGCCAACTATTGAAACAATGGCGCCTGTTGGATTTGGATTTAATTATAAAATTACTGATAATGTATCGGCTAATATTGATATTTCTTTACGTGTTGTAAATACAGATAAACTTGATGCTACTATTAGTAATCCTTCACCATTTTTTCAAGATATGTACGGCTATTCAGCAATTGGCTTAACATATACATTTGGTAGAAAACAAGTAAACGCTGTGCCTTCTATGGTGCAAGCTCCACCTGTTATTGAAGAAATTGTTGAAGCTGAAATTGTTGAAGAAGTTGTTGAGGTTGAACCTGAACCTGAGCCTGAACTTCCGATTTTTGAAGAGGTGGTTATACAAGAAATTATTGAACCAGAACCTGTTGTTGAACCAATTGAAACACCAGAACCTACGCCTATAATTACTCAAGAAGAAATTGTTAAAGAAGAGCCAATTACAGAAACAGTTGAAGGAGTAACATATCAAAATGTTTCTGCACATACAGGTTTAGTGTATCGTGTGCAAATTCTTGCTGTAAAAACTGCAAAAGATAATAAAGTTGCACAACTTCATAAATTATATCAATTAAACGAAACTATTTATGAGAAACACAGCGGAGTGTGGTATAAATATACAGTTGGTAGTTTTGCTACATTACAACAAGCAAATGAACACAGAGAAAATCTTGTTAAAAAAGGACTGAAGGATTGCTTTGTTGTTCCTTATTATAACGGGAATAGAATTACACTTCAACAGGCTCGTGATTTAAAATAAAATAAAAATGTTACAGTACTATATTCTGTAACATTTTTTTTGTTTATTTGTAGAAACAACTACAAAACAATTATTATAATGAAAGCTATGATTTTTGCAGCCGGCTTAGGTATGCGTTTAAAACCTATTACTGACACAAAACCAAAAGCACTTGTAAGCTTTCAAGGAATTACATTGTTGGAATATGCTATTCGTAAATTAAAATTTTATGGAGTACGGCATATTGTTATTAATGTACATCATTTTGCAGAACAAATAATTGATTTTGTTAAACAGCATAATTTTGGAGTTTCTATTTCTATTTCTGATGAATCTCAAAAATTGCTTAATACAGGTGGCGGATTGCTTAATGCACAAGATTTTTTAAATGACTCAAAGCCTTTTTTTGTATATAATGTTGATATAATAAGCACTATAAATCTTCATGATTTATATGCATGGCATATTAAAAATAATGCACTTGCTACGCTTGCTGTAAAAGATAGAAAAACAAGTAGATATTTATTGTTTGATGAACACATGCAATTAAGTGCATGGGAAAATCGAGCTACAAAAGCAACTATTATTACAAGAAATTGCACCTCGTATATCCCTCGTGCGTTTAGTGGAATTCAAATAATTGATCCCAAAATATTTCCTCTTATACAAGAAGATGGTGCATTTTCTATTACGGACTTATATTTACGACTTTCTGAAAATCACTGTATTGTAGCATATAATCACACCAATGATTTTTGGTTAGATGTGGGAAAATTTGACGAAATTTCTGATGTAGAAACACAATTAGCAACACATAAATTAGAGTTTTTATAATTATGAAGCAGTATGTATGGAATGTGCGTAACAGTAATAATAGAAAAGAACAGCTTCTTGAACTTGCCGAAAACCTTAAAATTCACTCTGTATTTGCACAGATTTTAGTACAAAGAAATATCTTGACTTCTGAAAATGCAATAGCGTTTTTTAATCCACGTATAAAAAACACGCACAACCCATTTCTCATGAAACATATGCATGAAGCAACTTCGCGTATAATTCATGCTATTACAACACACGAAAAAATTTTGGTGTATGGCGATTATGATGTTGATGGCACAACTGCGATTGCCTGTATGTATTCATTTTTAAAAACACGCACTCCGAATGTCGATTTTTATGTACCCGATAGATATGCCGAAGGATATGGTGTTTCTATGAAAGGAATAGATTTCGCTATTGAAAATCAATATAATGTAATAATTACACTTGATTGTGGAATTAAAGCTCATGCTACTATTCAAAAAGCACAAAAAGCTGGTATTGATGTTATTGTATGCGATCATCATGAACCTGATGTTAAAATTCCTCCCGCATATGCTATTTTAAACCCAAAACAAAACGATTGTAATTATCCATGTAAACATTTATCGGGTTGTGGAGTGGGATTTAAGTTAATTCATGCCTTATGTCTTACATTAAATCTTAATCTTAAAGAACATTTATATACATATCTCGATATTCTTGCGGTAAGTATTGCTTCTGACATTGTACCTATTGTTGACGAAAATCGCATTTTTATGTATTATGGTTTACGAAAACTACAAAAAAGTCCTCATATTGGACTCAAAGCTATGCTCAATACTGCTGGAATTCAAGACTCCGAAATTTCGGTGCGTGATGTAGTGTTTAAAATAGCACCACGTATAAATGCTGCGGGGCGAATTTTTAATGCTCGAAAAGCAATTGAATTGCTTATTTCATCAACGTATGATGAGGCAATGAAATTATGTGCTTATATAGATGAATATAATTTGGAAAGACGCGAGATTGATGCGAAAATTACTGAAGAAGCACTCCATATGATAGCTCAAAATTCTGAAACGGAAAATTCTACAACTACCGTTTTATATAAGCCCGAATGGCATAAAGGTGTTATTGGTATTGTTGCATCGCGGGTAATAGAACAACACTATAAACCAACAATTATTTTATGTGGAAATGATGATGTTATTACTGGTTCTGCCCGTTCTGTGCAAGGATTTGATATATATGCAGCCTTAGATACATGCAAAGAATATATGCAACATTTTGGTGGACATATGTATGCTGCTGGAATGTCGTTAAAAAAAACAAATTTACATTTATTTCAACATGCGTTTGAATCTGCGGTTGCAAACACAATAACCGAAGCCCAAAAACAACCTTCTATTGAAATTGATGCAGAACTACACATTTCTGACATTACACCTCAATTTTATTCAGTGCTTACTCGCTTTACTCCATTTGGACCCGAAAACATGACTCCTGTTTTTATGTTACGAGGTGTTGTAGATGCTGGAAAAACATGTGCGGTGGGAGCAGATAAATCACATGTAAAATTCCATATTACTCACCCTCATAATCCTGACATTCAAGTACAAGGAATTGGATTTGGACTTGCAGAAAAATGGAATGTTATTTCGCAACAATCACAACAATTTGATGTGTGTTTTACTCTACAAGAAAATGTGTTTCGAAATACTACAACAATACAACTTGAAGTGCGTGATATTCGAGCAACAGAATAAGAAAAACATGCTTTAATATGCCGAAGTAGAAAGTAATACTAAGGTACATGCATTTTCAAATTGTATATTATGAGCCGAAAGACGTGCTGTTAATTCTGAATTTTCAGTACCGGGATTAAAAATAACACGTCGAGGTTTTAATGAAATAATATAATCATAATATTTCAGTTGATTTTTTGGAGACACGTACAACGTTACCGTATCTACATCGGTATATGGGTGCATTTCCGTAGAAATTTCAACACCAAACAATTGAGCAGCCCTTGCACCAATCATATAAATTTCATGATTATGTGCTCGTAATTTTTCAGCAGCTTTATACGAATATCGTTCAGGTTTAATACTTGCACCAATTATAAGAGTTTTGTTTTTCATACGTAGTAATTTTATTCATTTTATACAATTGTAT
>JAAYPM010000042.1 GCA_012519815.1 Bacteroidales bacterium | reverse complement strand
TCTCTCTGTACGGGCTGTTGGGGCAAATAAAAAAGTGTTTTTTGCACAGTTTGTAAAAGGGCAAAAGTATTCTGAAGTGAAAACAATTCAACAATTTTTGCCTGCTATTACCATAAAACAATACGGATTGGATTGATTTATTTATCAAAAACCAAAACACGAAGATGTTGAAGCTGCTCGTAAAGGTTAAAAGGAGGTTTCTGAAATAATTATGTCAGGAACATATGATATGGTGGTGTTAGATGAAGCTAATATTGCTATGTATTATAAACTGTTTTGTGTTGAAGAACTTATTGAATTACTCAAAAGAAAACCCGAACATGTTGAAGTAATTATTACAGGCAGAAACGCTCCTGATGAATTAATTGAAATTGCAGATTTAGTAACCGAAATGAAAGAAATAAAACATTATTACACAAAAGGAGTTCAAGCAAGAAAGGGGATTGAACATTAAATCTACATGATGTGAATAGTGTTTTTTTACGTTTCTATTGTTTCAAATCGCATTCAGCTTAAAAATGAGCAATATTCGGCTCGAAAAACATTCTTTTGATGAGAAAATAATATATTTGTGAGCTGAATAAATTCTGAAAATAAATAGAAACACAAAAATTATGAATTATATACCTGCACATGACCGATACCAACGTATGCAATATTCTCATTGCGGAAATACTGGACTTGAACTCCCAAAATTGTCACTTGGATTATGGCATAATTTCGGAAGTGTTGATGTGTTTGACACGGCAAAAAGCATACTTTTACATGCGTTTGATAATGGAATAACGCATTTCGATTTAGCAAATAATTATGGTCCAGTTGCTGGATCTGCCGAAAAAACATTGGGTGCAGTGCTTTCAAAAGAACTTGTGGGTTTTCGAGACGAACTTATTATTTCTACAAAAGCAGGATATGGCATGTGGGAAGGACCGTATGGCGATGGTGGTTCAAAAAAATATCTTATTGCAAGTCTCAACCAAAGTCTTAAACGAATGAATCTTGAATATGTGGACATTTTTTATCATCATAGGTTTGATCCTCGCACACCTTTAGAGGAAACTATGGCTGCATTAGAATTAATCTACCGACAAGGTAAGGCGTTATATATAGGTATTTCGAATTATAATAGTGCACAAACAAATGAGGCTGTTGCTATTTTACAATCTTTGGGTGTGCCGCTTGTGCTGCATCAATTCAAATATAATATGTTTTGTAGAGAAGCTGAAACTGATGGCTTATTACAAACTTTAGAACAACATGGTGTTGGTTCAATTGCATTTTCGCCTCTTGCTCAAGGTTTGTTGAGCGATAAATATTTACATGATATTCCTCGTGATTCTCGTGCTGCTAAACCGCATGGTTTTTTGTCGGAGGACGATATAAATGAGGAGGTTCGTGAAAAAATTCAAGCACTTACACTCATAGCACAAAATAGAAATCAAACACTTGCCGAAATGGCAATTGCATGGTTGTGGCATAAAAAAATCACATCGGTTCTTATTGGTGCAAGTTCGCCATCACAGTTGCAAACTAATTTAAACGCACGTAATGCAACGCCTTTTTTAGATGATGAAATACGTGCTATTGATGCTATATGTTTATAACATTTGAAGTTGCAATGTTTGTGTGTCATGGTAATTCTTAAAAAATAACGTATGTTCGAAGCTGTTTCTCTTATTATTAAAAACACCTTGTCAATCACTTTTTTTGTGCTTATTATGATGCTCATTATTGAGTATGTAAATGTTCGTACGGCAGGGGCGTTTAGTAAACACATAAAAAAATCAGGTTTTCGGCAAATTTTAGTAAGCTCAATATTGGGAGTTATTCCGGGGTGTTTGGGAACATACACGGTAGTAACGCTCTATACCCATAAACTTGTGAGTTTTGGTGCACTTACAGCGGCGTTTATTGCGACTATGGGCGATGAGGCGTTTCTGTTGTTTTCTGTAGCTCCCAAACAAGCACTGCTTGTGAATGGTATTTTGTTTGGACTTGCAATTATAACGGGAGTAATTGTTGAGCTTATTTCTAAAAAAAGGAATCAGAATCTTACACAAAATGATGCTGTTATTCATTTTGAAGTACATGAATACGAAATGCCAAGTTTTTCGAAACCGTTCCAAACTATACGAAAAAACTATGTTCAAGCTTCGCCGCATCGTGCATTGTTGTTATTTGGAGCTGTTGGGGTGATATTGTATGCTATTTTTGGGGAAATAGGGCATAGCCATGATTTTTTAACCACGGTTACACATGTTGATGTACATGCTGAAACATGTGCAGGAGAGCATGAACATCATTTTAGTTGGATTTCGTTTACGTTTATTGTTATTTCTGCTATTTCGTTTTTTATTTTTAGCATTGTTCCCGAACATTTTCTTGAAGAACATTTATGGAATCATATTATTAAAAAACATTTTTTTAAGGTGCTTATTTGGACAAGTATTGTAATTGCTGGGGTGTATGTGTTAAATCAGCATTTGAATGTGCAAGAATTTGCAAGTGATTATATGTATCATATTCTTATAGTTGCTATTTTAATTGGTTTAATCCCAGAATCAGGACCACATGTAATTTTTATATCGTTGTATCTATCGGGTGCAATTCCTTTGAGCATTCTCTTGGCAAATTCTATAGTACAAGACGGACACGGCGGTTTGCCGTTATTTGCAGAAAATAAACGTGCATTTGTAAAGATTAAACTTATTAGTGTTGTAATTGGATTTATTGTTGGTGGATTTGGGCTTTTGGTTAATTTTTAATTCTGAATATTCAGCAAGATTTTGGGAATAAAAAATCTTTGAAAATAAAAATCATATTTTTATTCAATAAAATCATGCAGCATCTATGCTCTTGTTAAAACAAACAAAAAAATCATTCTATTTTTGTACCATAGTAAATAAAGTCTTTCAAGACTTTATCATGTGAAAAAAAAAATGTACTTTACACACTTTATACATAAAGTTATAAGCTGTGCTTTATATATAAAGAAATAGAGTATAAGGTGTAAAAATGAGAATATGGATACAAAAAATACGCAAACAGAAGTTACGTCTTTAATTATTTCTTTACTTGAGAAAAAAAAATCGTTTTCTGATTTTCTTGTGAGCGTTTGTAACGTAATTGTTGACGCTTTTAGTCCCGTATTAAAATCTGCTTCAATAAAATTTTTACAGAATGAATATAAAAGTGATGCGTTTATGTTTAGTTCTTCTGTTATTCGAAGTCATTTTGAAACAGTTGATAATAAAGATGTTATTATTAAACTGTATTTTAATTCTCACGATTCCTTGTCTTCGGTACAAAAAGAATATACTATAATAAAAAAACAGCTGCCGCAATGGAAAACAGTACTTAAAAGTGCGTTTTCTATGTATCAATTAGGCGAATTAACTCATAAACATATTGAGCGTTCTAAAGAAATTACGGGAATAGATACAGCGGTAAAAATTGCAAATAAAGAAAACACTATTGATGATATGCTACAGCGTATATGTGAGTTTTTACCTGTAGTAATGCAACATTCTCAACATGCGGGTGCCGAAATAGTGTATGATGAAAACATATATACCAGTGAAAAATTTAAACGTACTCAGTGGGCAATAAAAGAATCATTTGAAATTCCTAATGGTTCAAAGGGATATGTTGAGGTGTGTTATGTGCAAGACATGCAAAGCGGTGATAATGATGTGTTTTTACAAGAAGAGCGAAATTTTATATACAATTTAGCTGCACTTATTTCGGGTGCTACAAGCAAAATAATTTTAAAGGAGGTTTTATATCAAAACACAGAGCGATTAAAAGAAATTAAAATTATTAACGCAGCATCTCATATTATTCAAAAAGCAAAGGAATTACAAGATGTTTTATCAGAAATTTGTGCAATTTTACCCGATGCGTTTCAATATTCTGACCATGCTGTTGTACGAATTAAATATAATAAACAAGTTTTTTTGAGTAATCATTTTGAGGAATCAGAATGGAGAATTAAACAATCTTTTTATTCTGTATCTAAAACACGAGGAAGTATAGAGGTTTTTTATACAAAAGATTTTCCGAAAATTGATAATAGTCCATTTTTAAAAGAAGAACATGTTTTATTGCAAAATCTTGCTGCAATTATATCAGGAAGAGTTGCGAAAAATGCTTTTTTATCACTCCAAAAAACAAATGAGGAACGATTAAAAGAAATGCATATTATTACTATGGTTTCAAAAATCATAGAAGAAGAAAATAATGTGCAAGAGGTGATGCATCGGATATGTTTATTGTTGCCTAATGCATGTCAATATTCAAAATATGCTGCTTGTAAAATTACATTTGAAGGAGAGACGTATAAAACGCCTCATTTTAAAACTACCCCATGGATGCTTTCTGAGCCTATTTACACAATAGATAACAAAAAAGGAACAATTGAAATAGTGTATCTTAAAAAATTTCCGTCCGAAGATGTTGGGCCTTTTTTACAGGAAGAGCAAAATGTACTACATACTACAGCAAAATTAATTAACGGTTTTTTAAATAGCTGTAAGGGAATTGAAGTTTTAAGTCAAAAAAATATTCCTGATAGCGTTCAAGATAAAAATGAGGAGTTTCGTAAATCACTTAGTCAAACAAAACGCCCTATACAACTGTATTTTAATCAGCAATCGCTTGAAAAGTACGTGTATTTAGATATGATGAAATATAAAGTAAAACATATTTTATTTGTATCAACCTTGTACGATGCTTTTATGCTCGAAAGTGAAGACTCGTTTTTTGAAAAATTTATGGGAGAAATTTATCAATATAGCTTGTTTTCACTTCCTCGTATTACTGGCGTTTCATCTTTAGATGAAGCCCTTGAATTGTTAGAAACCACATCGTTTGATTTAATAGTGGTGATGGCAGGAATAGATAAACATGCTCCTATAACAATGAGCGAGGAAATTAGAGCAAAGCACACAGAAATACCAATTTATTTGCTGTTAAACAAAAAAAATGATTTAAAACATTTCGAAAATATTGTGCCTACAATTCGTTCGGTCGATAAAATTTTTGTGTGGAATGGCGACTCGCTCATTTTTTTTACAATGGTTAAATCAATAGAAGATAGAGTGAATGTGGCAAATGACACAAAAATTGGATTAGTGCGGGTAATTTTATTAATAGAAGATTCTCCATTGTATTATTCAAGATATTTGCAAACCTTATATTCAATAGTATTTGACCAAGTGCGACAAATTTTACCCGAAGTTTCTAAAAATGAACTCAATAAAATTTGTAAAATGCGATCTCGTCCAAAAATTTTATTGGCTCGAAATTATGAAGAGGCAATCTCTATTTTTAATATGTATAAAGATTTTTTGCTGTGTGTTATTTCTGATTTTGAATTTGAACGGACAGGAAAACTTGACAAAGAAGCGGGAGTGAAATTTATACAATATGCTCGAACAAAAATTTATAATTTGCCTGTTATCTTGCAGTCGTCTGAAGAACAAAATAAATTTGTTGCTGAAAAACTTGGTGTAAAATTTCTTGACAAAAATTCCGACTATTTAATACGTGATTTAACCGTGTTTTTACAAAGTTATTTGGGCTTTGGTAATTTTGTATTTCGCGATAAAGATGAAATTGAAATTGCCGAAGCAAAATCATTGCGTGAATTTGAAAATTTAATTGCAACTGTACCCGATGATTCTTTTTATTTACATGCACACCAAAATCAATTTTCAATTTGGTTAATGGCACGTGGCGAAATAGAATTGGCTCAAAATATAAATTCTATTCGAGTTGAAGAATATGAAAATCTTGCAGAAAAACGAGCATTGATTTTAGAGGAATTTCGTAAATATAGGGAGGTTAAAAAACGAGGAAAAATTATAACGTTTGAAGAATCGGCCACTATTGACGAACGCAATATTGTAACATTTTGTACAGGCTCACTCGGAGGAAAAGGAAGAGGTTTGGGATTTATTGATGTGTTGTTGTATAACACCGATTTCTCTGAATTATCACAACAAATTTCAATATTAACCCCTGTTACTGTTGTTATTGGTACCGATGAATTCCAAAATTTTATTACACGAAATAAACTTTCTGATAAAATATTTAATACAAAATTACCATACGAAAAACTTCGTGAGTTTTTTGCAAAAGGAAAATTATCTCCTTCTTTGTTAAAGAAAATTAAAGTGTTTGTAAATCAAGTAGATCGTCCAATTGCGGTGCGGTCTTCAAGTACCTCAGAAGATTCTTTAACGCATCCGTTTTCTGGTGTTTTTGACACATATGTTATTCCAAATTCAAAAACATATAAACGCAAAATTGTAGAATTTATATCTGATGCAATAAAAATGGTGTACGCCTCTGTGTATTCAAAAGATGCTCGTATATATTTTGAAGCAATCAATCATAAAGTTGAAGATGAAAAAATGGCTATTGTGTTGCAAGAATTAGTAGGCTCGTATCATGGTGAATATTATTATCCTCATGTGAGCGGTGTGGCACAATCTTATAATTATTACCCGATTGGCAATATGAAACCCGAAGAGGGATTTGCTGTTGCAGCCGTTGGACTTGGTACATATGTGGTTAATGGCTGGAAATCATATCGTTTTTCGCCAAAATATCCAAATGTGTCGGTGTACGGAACAAAAGATATTTTGCAGGCAACGCAAAGGCAGTTTTATGCACTTAAAACTACTAATATTGATGTTGATTTTGTTGCTGACGGAGAATATGCTGCTATGGAACTTCTTGATATTGATGTTGCCGAAAAGCATGGTACACTGAAACATTGTGCGTCTGTATATAATGTTGATAATGATAGAATAGAGCCGGGGTTAATGACATCGGGACCACGCATTATAAATTTTGCAAATATTTTGCAACATAATTATATACCGCTTGCAAAAACAATTGAAGTAATTTTGAAAACAGTTGAAGAGGCATTTGGTTCTCCTGTTGAAATTGAATATGCTGTTGATTTAGAGCCTAATAAATACAACAAGCCAACATTTTATTTGTTGCAAATAAAACCTTTGCTTACAGGAATAAATACAATACCTATTGATTTTACTAAATTTCAACGAAAGGATTTATTGTTGTATTCGCAACAGAGTTTAGGGAATGGTGAAGTTTCTGATATAACTGATTTAGTGTGTGTTAGTCCCGAATCGTTTAATAAATTAGAAACAGTTGAAATGGCTGCCGAAATAGAGGAAATTAATAAGCAAATGATACAAGAAAATCGAAAGTATGTTTTATTAGGTCCTGGACGTTGGGGCACTCGCGACCGATTTTTAGGAGTGCCTGTTACTTGGTCTCAAATTTCTAAAGCAAAAGTAATTGTAGAAACAAGTCTTGATAATTTTCCTCTTGATTCATCTTTAGGTTCACATTTTTTCCATAATGTTACATCAATGAATGTTGGTTATTTTTCGGTGCATCATAATTCTGCTACCGATTTTATTGCATGGGACGTGATTGCAAAGCAAAAAGTAATTAAAAAAACAAAACATTGTGTTCATGTGCGTTTTAAAAAATCATTGCGTGTACTTATGGACGGTAAGAAAAAAACTTCGATAATTATACTGTAAACACATGATTAATGTAGGTATATGTATTCAACACAAACTTTTACTTCGTGGAGTAGAATTAATACTCGACAATTGCAATGATTTTAATATTTTATTTGCAATTGATAATAAAAAAATGCTTGTTGATAAAGTTGCCAATAAAAATCTACATGTTCTCATTATCAGCGTTTCTGATGTTTCAAATCGTACTTTAAATTTGTTTGTTCGTTTACACGCAATCCATCAAAAATTAAAAATTTTAGTTATACCTGCCGATAGAACGGAAGAAACAATTATTAAAATTGTAAAATCAAATGCCAAAGGATTATTGTCAAATAATGCAGAACCAAGAGATTTAATAGAAGCTGTGTATTCTTTACGAAATGGATTTGATTATTTTGATAAATCTATTAAACATATTGTTTTGCAGCAATATGTGCGTAAAATAAATGATGCAACTCCCGAAGAAAACTTGCAAAAATTAAGTGAGCGACAAATTGAAATTATTAAATTATGGGGTAGCAGTTTAACAAATCAAGAAATTGCCGATAAGTTATGTATAAGTATTAGAACGGTTGAAACTCACAAAACCCATATTATGCAAAAACTTCAATTAAAAACAACTATTGATTTAATAAAATTTTCAATTAAAAATAATATAATTCAGTTATAAACACGATTTTAGATTGTGGTTTGTAGGTTTGTGTTATAAAAAAAGGGAATTCAATTCTGAATTCCCTTTTTATACGATGTGTAACTCACACTATTCTTGATCGTAGTTCATTGATGCAAGGCGTGTGTACTGTTTGTATCTCCATTTTGCATCTTCAAGAGATTGTTCAAATAATTGAGTTGCATTTTCAGGGAATGTTTTAAGTAAGGTTGTGTACCGAACTTCATTCTTCAAGAAATTTTTGTATTCCTCAAAATTTGGCTCTTTTGAATCTAATTGAAATGGATTTTTACCTTCCGCTTCAAGGCGAGGGTCAAATCTGTATAAGTGCCAATATCCACATTCAACTGCATATTTTTCTTCGGTTTGTGAAATTCCTAAACCTCCTTTAATGCCATGTGCAATACAAGGAGCGTATGCAATTATTAACGATGGTCCCGGATACGATTCTGCTTCACGAATTGTTTTTAACAGTTGTGCTTGATTTGCACCCATTGCAACTTGTGCTACATATACATAACCATAGGTCATAGCCATGCGTCCTAAATCCTTTTTTCGAACTGTTTTACCTGCTGTTGCAAATTTTGCAACCGAACCTGTTGGAGATGATTTTGATGCTTGTCCACCTGTGTTTGAATATACTTCAGTGTCAAGAACAAGAACATTTACATCTTCTCCAGATGCAAGTACGTGGTCTAAACCTCCAAAGCCAATATCATATGCCCAACCATCGCCACCAATAATCCAATTTGATTTTTTAGTGAGATATTGTTGTAGTGCAAGAATATCTTTTGCTATAGGTTTTTCTGATTTTTCAAGAAGTGGTACAAGATTTTCAGTTGCTGTAATTGAAGCTTCGGCATCGTCTTTTCCTTCTATCCATTGTGTAAATGCCGATTGTAACTCTGCAGACACGCTGCTCATAGATTCATCCATTTTCATAGCAATGCGGTCGCGCAATTTATTCATAGCAATTGTAATACCTAATCCGAACTCCGCATTATCTTCAAATAAAGAGTTTGCCCAAGCAACACCTTTGCCATCTTTATTTTTTGTGTATGGTGTTGATGGTGAAGATCCACCGTAAATAGACGAACAACCTGTAGCATTTGCAACAACCATTCTGTCACCATATAATTGTGTAATTAATTTAACATATGGTGTCTCTCCACAACCTGCACATGCACCCGAAAATTCAAATAAAGGTTGTCTAAATTGCGAACCTTTTACGGTAGAAATTGGTGCTATTGTGTCTTTGTATGTAACATTCTCCGAAATATATTCCCAGTTTACTTTTTCCTCTTCTACAAGTTCTTGAAGCGGTGTCATAACTAAAGCTTTTTCGCCTTTTTTGCCTGGACATACATTTGCACAACTTCCACAACCAGTACAGTCAAGAACAGAAACTTGAATGCGATATTGTAGCCCTTCAAATCCTTTACCTATAGCATTTAATGTGCTTAATTCATTTGGAGAGGCTGCCAATTCTTCTTCGTTAAGTAAAAACGGACGAATAACTCCATGAGGACAAACATATGCACATTGATTACACTGAATACAATTATCTTTGTGCCACTCTGGAATATTTACAGCAATACCACGTTTCTCAAAAGCGGTACTACCATTTGGAATGGTACCGTCAACATATTTCATAAACGCACTTACTGGTAATGAGTCGCCTTCTTGTTGATTCATTACAGCTGCCATATTTACCACAAAATCTGCTAATTCCTTATCGGTATTTTCATTAACTCCTTGATATATTTTAAAGTCATTTGATTCTGGTAAATTTTTCCATTCTGCTTTAACAGGAACTTCTTGCAAACTGTCAACGCCACTATCAACGGCTTTGCTGTTCATGTTTACAATATGTTCTCCTTTATTTCCATATGATGATTTAATTGCTTCTTTCATATATCCCACAGCATCTTCATACGGAATTACATTTGCAAGTTTAAAGAATGCCGATTGAAGAATAGTGTTTGTGCGGTTGCCCAATCCAATTTCTTCGGCAACTTTTGTTGCATTAATAATATAGAATTTTACATTATTGAGTGCAAGTTGTTTTTTGATTTTGTTGGGTAGATGTTTTTCAATTTCTGTAGCATCCCAAAGCGAATTTAATAAAAATGTGCCGCCTTGTTTAATTCCCTGAAGCATGTCATATTTATCAAGATATGACGGTTCTGAACATGAAACAAATCCTGGATTACTTACTAAATAGGTAGAAGTAATAGGTTTTTTTCCAAATCGCAGATGCGATATTGTAATGCCTCCCGATTTTTTAGAGTCATATGAAAAATACCCTTGTGCATATTGGTTTGTGTTATCACCAATAATTTTTATAGAGTTTTTATTCGCTCCAACAGTTCCATCAGACCCCAATCCGTAAAATTTACATTCAACAGTACCTTCGGGTACAGTGTTAATTTCTTCATCGCTCATTACAAGTGATGTAAAGGTAACATCATCAACAATACCAATTGTAAATCCGTTTTTAGGCTCTGGCTGTTCAAGATTTGTAAACACAGCTCTTATTTGTCGTGGTGTTGTATCTTTTGATGATAAACCATATCTACCACCAACAATAACTGGAGCGTTTGGTGTGCCATAAAAAGCATTGCAAACATCTAAAAACAATGGTTCACCTGCTGCTCCTGGCTCTTTAGTTCTATCTAAAACAGCAATTTTTTTAACAGTTTTTGGAAGAGCATGTAAAAAATGTTTAACAGAGAATGGGCGGTATAAATGAATTTGTAAGAACCCAACTTTTTTGCCTTTACTATTCATGTAATCAATGGTTTCACGAATTGTTTCGCTTACCGAACCCATTGCTATAATTATATGTTCAGCATCGGAAGCTCCAAAATAATTGTAGAGCTGATAGTTTCTACCAGTACGCTTATTAACTTCCTTCATGTAATCCTCAATTATTTGAGGCACTGCATTATAAAATGAATTTGATGCTTCTCGTGCTTGAAAATATACGTCAGGATTTTGTGCTGTTCCTCTTGTAACAGGATGTTCTGAGCTGAGGGCTTTATCTCTAAATTTTTGAATAGCATCGTAGTCTGCCATTTCTGCTAATTCGCTATAATCCCACGCTTGAATTTTTTGAATTTCATGAGAAGTACGGAATCCATCAAAAAAATGGAGCACAGGAACACTGCTTTTTATAGCAGCAAGGTGTGCAACTGCACCTAAATCCATAACCTCTTGAACACTGCTTGAACATAACATTGTAAAACCTGTCATGCGTGCAGCATATACATCTTGATGGTCACCAAAAATAGAAAGCGCTTGTGCAGCAAGAGCACGAGCACTTACATGAAATACTGCGGGTAAAAGTTCACCCGAGATTTTGTACATGTTTGGAAGCATTAATAATAATCCTTGCGATGCAGTATAGGTAGTAGTAAGAGCACCAGCTTGCAATGCACCGTGAACTGTTCCAGCGGCACCTGCTTCCGATTGCATCTCTACAACTTTTACTGTGTCATTAAAAATATTTTTTCTTCCGTTAGCTGCGAACGAGTCTGTGTGTTCTGCCATATCAGAAGAAGGGGTAATTGGATAAATTCCTGCTGTTTCGGTAAATGCATACGAAACATGTGCTGCAGCATAATTTCCATCACATGTTATAAACTTCCTTTTGTCTGCCATAATTAAACTTTATAAATAAAAACGATACTAATTTTAAGCTGCTAAATTAATAAAAATTCCTTAAAAACTCTCTATTTAACCTATAATAAAGTTATAAATATTTAAGATTTAATATATGTTTTTTATTAGAATGGAATGTGTGATTTATTCTTATATAAAATGTGTTAGAAATAAAAAAAGTCGAATACTATTCGACTTTTTTTATACTGTATTGTATTAATAATCATCAGGATCTTCATAAGAATCATATTCATCTCCATCGGTTTTAGGAGCAGCTTCCTGTTCTCCTTGTTGTTCTGTGCCAATCTGTGGAGCTCCTTGTGGTTGTGCTCCCGGTACAGGAATGGTAGGAGGCGCTATATTTGTATATCCTTCACCAGCTTTAAATTTTCCTACAAAGTTTCGCATTACTGCCTCTGATGATAGTTGATATTTGTATTGTGCTTCTCTACGAGGAACGTTCATAACGCGTTGTGCTTCTTTTATGTTCTCCATTGCCAAATTTATAGGTGCTTCTGCTGATACAAATTCCATGGTTTCTCTATTGTAGTGGAAGAAATACCATTTGTCTTCAAGTTCAAAGAAAATTGTAAGCATATCACCAGCGTATAGTTTTACAATTTCTACATATCCGTCAACCATTTTGTTCACGTCTTTTCCTAAAATACTATGCACTCCTAATTGTCCAACCGAACGATATGCAAACGCAACGGTATCCCACACAAAATCAACATGCGAAAATACTATTGAGCGTTGTAATTCAGCAGGTTTTCTTCTAATAGTTCCATATAATTGTATTTCAGACTGAATTTCTTGTGATGCTTCGTCGCCAAGTAATTCGGTAATACCTTTTTTAAACGTAAGTGTTGTTAAATCGGCAGCTTTAAATTTGGGTTGATTTATAAGCGTATCGGCAACAGTATTCAATATTCTTTGGTCAAACATAAAATCAACCGTTAAGAATGTTTCTATAGTAACCCGATTTGAAACAATTGCATGGGTAACGTTTCCGTATGCTTCAACTTTTATTTGTCCTAAATCTGCAGCTAAATTTAGCTTCCCTTCACCATAGGTGTTGCAGTATTCACGATGATATGTAAGTAAATTTCCTTGCAATGCTTCGTTTTGGATTTTCTCCTTCGCTCCAATTTTGTATCGTCTCGAAGATTTATCATAAAATAAATATCCTGAAGCATTTACAACTTTTGCATCATATTCTGATTTAAGTGGAGTTAAAAACGAAGTATAAAAATGCGTTGGTCTATTATTAATATAAATAGAAGCTCCTATTGTGTCATTATTACGCGATACAGGATAGTTTGAAATAGGAATGTAAATTTCATTAGGATCTATTTCACTTGAAAATTTGAACCAGTTTGGAGAAATAACTTCACATTCATTAGCAACAAGCACATTTCCAGTAAATGTTAAATCTTTTCGCCATGCATTCATTCGCACATCGCCATAATATTTATATACAGGCGAGAGCGTAAATTCATCAGTTTCGGCAATTCTACCAGTTGCAAACGTACGGAAAACGCTATCTACACCAATATGAGAAAACAGTACTGTTTGTTTTTGTTTTGTTTCGTCAATATAATCATAATATCCTGTTCCACTATAATCAAGTTTTCCTTGCACATTAAATGTTGCATTATATATTGTGTGATATTGATTTGTACGATTTGCTATAAATGTTGCATTTCGAATCGTTCTCATATTTGCATCTTTTCTAATTTGAATTATACTGTCTTGATGAGGTATAATTCGCGAATCAGCTACATCAATATAAGGAACCTTGTGTGTATCAATAATATGTTTATTTAAATCATATTTAGCATATTGCGATTTAAAGTTGATGGTATCTTGACTCATTAAACGAGAATAAAAATGAAGTTCAGCTTCTACATCTTCGGTTAACGCTTTTGGATTACCAAGTTCAATTTGCTTAGTTACCATATCCCACGTAAATTGATTTAAATAACAGATATATTTATTTTGAGGAAATTGAACAACAGTAACGTTATCGTTTGCTTTAAAGTTTGCTTTTTTAGTTTCATAATTCACATACGTTTGTACGTTTTCTGTTTGAAACGCCATGTCGGATAAGTTTGCACCCGATGCTAAATCAAAGTTTGAATGATCGGCAAGCACTTCTTTTTCTTTAAACGTAAAGTCGTTTGCAGTAATAATTGCTTCGCTAAACGTATATCGTCCCCAACCAGTTAAATTTTTTGGTGTAAAAATTAATCCTCCCGTTAAGTGAGTTGTGTCGCCATACATTTTAAATGCCTTACCTGTTTCAACCGAAACCCATCTATCAAGATATGGTTCCCAAAGAATATCAACTTGTTCGCCATTTACTTCAGGATATTCAGCTCCTTTTGATTTTGATTGACGTGCTATGTGATATGTATCAGCTCGTCCTTTTGTAGAGTCGGGGAAAAACGTAAAACCACGCGATGACTTGGCATGTGTATTTAAATATTCAATTTTACCTATTCCGCGAAGTCCTTTAAAACTCAAATTTATTGTATCGGTAAATTGTCCTTTTCCTTTATACACAGGATATCCTTTTGTACCCGTAACGCGTGTAAATCCAAATGAGTAATCAGGTTGCACCACAATTTTTTCGCGCATTGTTTCAAAAATTTGTGCCGATTGAAATTCTCCATCAAAGAATAATCCTTCGGTTGAGAAATTATTAATACTATCAATTACATAGGGATCAACTTTAAAGAAAAACTTTTTTCTATCATACACGCCGCCATATATTGCGGGATAATCGTAAAACACATACGAGTGTTGTTTACTGTCAAAAATTGGATATTGCGGATAATCTTTAATAGATGATTTATTATTTGGGTCGTCAATAAGAATTTCACCTGTAATGTATTCAATAGCATTTTTAACTTCCACAAGAGGACGTAATCCAAATTCGTTTTGTGTTAAACTTTGCACTTTAATTTTTAATGAATCCACGTTTTTTAAGCCAATTCTAAATGCATCATAGTTAAAGTCAAATCCTCGTCCATAAAACGTAAATAAACCTGATTGAATAATACCATCAAAGGTAAAGTCTCTGTTTTTTGACATGGTGATTTGACTACCACGAGGATAAAATATCACGTTTTGCGAGTCACTCACTTGAATTTTAGAGACTCCTGTCATTTCAAGGTTATACGAAGACAAATCAAGCAGAGCATTGTGTAATCCCCGCACGTCATGCTCTGAGTTAAATTGAATTACGTCATAATCAATTCTTCCCATACGAGCATCTATATATTCCTGAATACGAGGTGTTAAACCAATAATTTTTTTATCAATATCATAGGTAATTAAGCCACGATACAACAAGTCAAGACACAGATGTTCGACCGCAATAGGTTCGGCACGTAAAAAATTTGAAAGATCATGTAAGGTAAATGTTTCTGATTTCTTTTGTTCCGATAAACGTGTGAGGGCAATTAAAGGGTGTGTTCGGTCGTACATACCAATTTCACTATATCGAGACGCACGAAAATAATTAGCAGATTCAAAACTTGCTTTATTCACAGTGGTTCCTTCCAATCCACCCATACGCATGTTTAGTTCATCAATTCTCCATGTTAATTGTGGAAAATCCATAGAAATCATATGATATGAATTTGAATAAGGTGCTCGCGATAGATTTTCTGTGTCTTCGTTTCGTATAAGCGACACTTGTTTGGTTGCTACATCATAGCGAAATAATAAGCCGGGATGATAAATAGAGTCTTTTTGAACATAAATGCTTATTTCTGTATTTCTACCAACAACGTGGTCTTTATTAAAAATAAAACTTTCGGATTTACAAAAAACAAGAGTAGAGTCGCCCCGCACAAAATGCAGTGTTGCAGGATTTTCTGCTGTTCCCGAACCAATTACTCGTGCACCATGCATGGTTAAACCACCTTTGTAATTAATGCCAGGATACATGTCGGGAATTTCAAAAAATTGTTGATATGATTGAAAACGAGGATACGATACGCTTTCAGGGTCTCGTACAGGCACGGTTCGTTCAGAAAGTTTACCTAATAAGGGTTCTTGAAAATAGGTTTTGTTGGTAAACCAAACAGAGTCAGCATCATATGTGTTTCTCCGCATGTCAATTACATAATTCCCTAAATCGGCAAAAACTAATTCACTATTTGCTCCAGAACGTTCCCAGCTTACTTTCCCACGAATACCTACCCATTGGTTTTCGAATGGTAAATAATATCCAGCAGCTTGATATAAAATAAATTCATTTTTTGCTGATTGACAAATTAAATCTGTTGGTGGAAAGGTAATGCGAACTTCTTTGGTTTGTTCATTAAATGAATATGCAAACGACCGCAAACGAGCAACACGCCATGTGGCGGTTGACGAGGCTTCTAACTCGTTGTTGTCTAACAAACGAATAGAACTCATTAAAAATTTGTCGGTGGTAACCATTCCTTTGCTTGTTATTAAATACCTAAGAGCCTTGTCCCATTCATGATAACTCGACATGGCATGGTCTTTTACAAAGAATAATTGAATGGCGGTAAAATAATTATAAAAATGTGGATATGCTCGTCCGTGTTTGCTTAACAGTATGTTACAGGTTTCAACAATGTTTTTTTGTTCTTCGCTTGGAATAGCACCCGAATTCCAATACTTTTTTAAGTCTTTGTGGAATTTTTTTAACTCTTTTGCACGAGAAGAATTTGAGAAAAAATCATCTAACTGATTAAAAAACTCCTCATTATTTTCTGAAAATTGACGAACTTGTGAAAAAGCTGTGGTGTGTAATGCAATAACACAAAAAACGATAATACATTTTTGTAAAAATTTCATACTCTTTAATTATTTTGAAAATACAGTAATTGTCCAATTTTTTTTCGTCTTGAAAGATACAAATTTTAATTTATGTAACAAAGCATGTTTTTTGACAATTGGAATATCTTTTTCATAAAACCCACTCATAATAATCAGACCGTCAGGGTTTAAGGAGTCTGAAAATTTGTTCATATTTTGTGTGAGTATATTTCTATTGATGTTTGCAAACACATAATCAAATGTTTTGTTTTCTAACATATTCAAGTCGCCACATTCTGTAATAATATTGCGTATAGCGTTGAGTTCGCAATTTTCAATAGTATTTTCGTAGCATCTGTTGTCATAATCAAATGCATATACTGATTTTGCTCCTAATTTTGCCGCCATTATTGCTAATACTCCTGTTCCGCATCCGCAATCGGCAACAGTTTTGTCTTGTAGAGGCAACGATGCTATATATTCTAACATCAAAAAGGTAGTTTCATGATGCCCCGTGCCGAATGACATTTTTGGAGCAATAATTATTTCGTGTTGAAAGCCCGAAATATGCTCGTGAAACGGTGCACGAACTACGCATGAGGTATTTACAAATACTGGTTTAAACTGAGATTCCCATTGCTGGTTCCAGTTTTCATTTTTTATTTTTACATGTGTATATTCGCAAGAACCAATTGCGTTGAATATACTTGATATAGCGGTAAAAAAAGTAGATTCAATAAAATTTTCTTCTTGAATATAACACGAGAGTTTTCTGTTGTTTTCTGAAAATGATTCAAATCCAATTTCGGCCAAATATGCAACAATAATATCGTTGGCAAATGCCTGTTTCCCAGATAAATCGAATGTGATTTCTAAATAATTTCCCATTGAATATAGTGTAATGCGAAAAAAAGCAGAACCATACGATTCTGCTTTTTATGTAGCATTCAATGTTTTTAAAATGCCGATACAATTGCATTAAAATCAGCAGCTTTTAACGAAGCACCGCCAATTAAACCACCGTCAACATCGGGATTTGCAAACAATTCTTTTGCATTTTGAGCATTGCAACTGCCTCCGTACAAAATAGAAACACCATCAGCAACTGCTTGCCCAAATTTAGCAGCAATAGCATCACGAATAACTTTATGTATTTCTTGTGCTTGTTGTGTTGTAGCTGTTTTACCAGTTCCTATAGCCCAAATTGGTTCGTATGCAATAATCAATTTTTTAAAATCTTCAACAGAAAGATTAAAAATAGTTTCTTGTAATTGATTAATTACAAACTGATTTTGTTCTCCCGCTTCACGAACTTCAAGTGGTTCGCCGCAGCAGTAAATAGGAGTGAGGTTGTTTTCGAGCGCTAAAGCTATTTTTTTATTAAGAATTTCGCTTGTTTCAGCATAATATTCTCGTCGTTCGCTGTGTCCTAAAATCACATATTTAGCACCTGTTGATGCTACCATTTCTGCAGATACTTCGCCAGTAAATGCTCCTTTTGGTTCAGCTGCACAATTTTGCGATGCAACAGAAATTGCACTGTTAGAAATAGTTTTTACAACTTCGGTAATATGAATAAATGGTGTCCCAAGAATCACCACCACGTCAGATGTAGAAACTAAATCGTTTACTTCTTTTGCAAGTGCTACACCTTCTTGTAATGTTGTGTTACATTTCCAGTTTCCTGCAACTACTTTTTTTCTCATTTTTGTAAATTTAATAATTTATATTACTTATATATTTGTTTAAATTCTTCAACCGTAGGCACAGTGTTGTGATGCCATTTATTACATACCACACCATTTTTAAGCAATACCAATCCAGGATTTGCCCGCACAATTGTTTTTAATGCTATATCATCGGCTCCTACAAATGGAAATTCTGCATGTGTTTTTTCGCAAAATGCAGCAACATCTTCATCAAGACTTGCTGTTGCTCCGTAAAATGCGTATGAATTTTCTTTGGCAAAATCATACAATTCATTAATGGTATTCATTGCATGAGTGGCGGTTAGATTAATATCATACGCTACAAATAAAAACACATAATTTGTATCAGAAATAATAGAGCATGTATAATCTTGTGAGTTTTTACTAAAAAACATTGCGTTCATTTCAACTATTGGTGTGTTTGCAAAAATTGAATCTTTTATTGCAGCAGCTGCAGCATTTGGCACTTTAACCTCTCGCGGTGTTTTTTCGGCATTATATTCCCAAATTGTATAGTCGGGATAATCATTTGAAATATCAAATTCTTTACGTTCTCTGGTTTCCATGTGAATAAATTCGGCATATAAAACTTTATCGTATGTTGATGTAAATCCTTCGGTACAATCAGCATGTACCAGTTTATTTCCTATTTTATATGGTCTAAAATCAATTGGTGGTAAATAACGTAAAGCATACGCCGATAATCCTATAGTTGCGAATGTAAATACTGCAACTATTTTTATAGCTTTTGCACGAGTGGTAACCTCAGTAAAACGTTTTCGGTATATAAATGTAATAACAACAGGTATAAGAATGAATATATTTTTTACAAATGTTTGCCAATTAGTTAACACCAATGCATCGCCAAAACACCCACAATCATGTACAAGTTCGGCACCAGTAATATTTTCCTGAACAGCAAGATATAAAGTGATAGGTGTAAATCCTATCATGAATATTAGTGCAAGCAAACTCGAAATGCGAGGAAATAAATTCCACAATAACATAAGCCCTACCACAACTTCAATTGTGCTAAGAATTAAACCAAATGTAAGGGCTGTAGGGTCAAGAAAATCTAATCCCCATGCATGAAAATAATCTATAAATTTATATTTTGAACCAAGTGGATCTACCGCTTTTACAAAGCCCGAAAAAATAAATAAAATACCCGAAAAAATACGAGCGATATGCAGGGGATACGATTTTTTTACAAATAAAAATGCAAATCCTAAAGAAGCACATGCAATAAGCACAAGCAAAAGCCATAATTTTGACCATGTTGCGTCTTCTATGGTGCCAAAATTTTTAAATAGTATGAGTGAAATAAATACTGCAATTAACCCAAGAATGTGAAAAATTCGTTTTTTTAGTTCCATAATACCATAATTTATGTCGTTTCAATTATTAATTTTATAAGTGCAAAAATTGAATAATTTATTATATCATAATAGTTTGCATCAATTCCTTCAGATATTTTTGTGATGCCTAAATTATCTTCGATTTGCTTTGTTCTGTGTATTTTCATAAGAATCAAATCAGTATATGAACTCACACGCATTAAACGCCATGCTTCGCCATAATCATGATTTTTATCGAGCATTAATTTAGTTGCATTTTCATAATAGCTTGAATATAAATCTAAGGTGGTTTTTTTATCAAGTTCAAGAGATTCGTCAGCATCTAATTCAAGCTGAATAAGCCCGATAATACCATAATTTACAAGCCCAATAAATTCAGGCACAATTCCTTCGTCAATTTTTGTTTCAGTTTTTCCTTCAATACTTCTAATTCGTTGTGCTTTTATATACATTTGATCGGTAATTGATTCGGGACGCATAATTCGCCATGCGGTGCCGTAATCATCAAGTTTGCTTTCGAATATTTGCAAACAAATATCTTTCACTGCATAAAATTGTGCTTGAGTTTTGCTCATTTTTGTGTTTTTTTTAATTTTGACAAAATTATAAAATATTATACTATTTTGAAACACTCTTGTCTGATAAAAAAATTAAAAGTAATTATCACAATATAAATAGGTGTGCTGTTTTATAAGTTTTTTACCAATATCTTTAATATATGAAAATTCACACACAAAATAGCATTTTAAATTTTGATGTTCCCAAAATTATGGGAATTCTTAATATAACTCCTGATTCTTTTTATGATGGAGGGGTGCATGCAACGCTTGATGCTATGCTAACACACACCGAAAAAATGCTTCATGATGGAGCTGATATTATAGATGTTGGTGCATATTCTTCCCGCTCGGGAGCACAGCACCTTTCTGTATCAGAAGAATTAGAACGTATTATTCCTGTTGTTCCTAAAATACGTCAAAATTTTCCGTCTGCAATTCTTTCCATTGATACGTTTCGAGCTGCGGTGGTTGAAACTTTATTTGATACTATTGGTGAGTTTTTGGTAAATGATATTTCGGGAGGACATATGGATAGTATGATGCAGCCAACTGTGGGGCGATTAAATCTTCCGTATATATGTATGCACATGCAAGGAACGCCTCAAACTATGGCACAACAAACGCATTATTCTCATCTTATTACTGATATTTATCAGTATTTTGAACGGGCAATTGAACAGGCGTCGGCACATGGTATATCGCAAATTATAATAGATCCCGGATTTGGATTTGGAAAAACAGGAAATCAAAATTTCACCTTACTTGCAAATCTTGAAACATTTGCGAGTTTGAACAAACCCATTTTGGTTGGTGTTTCAAGAAAATCTATGATATACAAAACTTTACAAACAACACCCGAACATTCACGTAACGGAAGCAGTGTTTTGCACGCTGTTGCACTTTTGCATAATGCCAATATTTTACGAGTACATGATGTAAAAGAAGCAAAAGAATGTGTTGTGCTTATGCAAAAAATAAAAAATGCGTAAAAACAAAATAATACATAAGGGTTTTATTGATACCGTTTCTTTTAAGTTCTTGTATATGTGGCGATAATCTGCGAAAAAACACCTCAAAAAACTGCCTATAACTTGTGAATAAAAATGCAAATGAAACTTTGCATAATTAATATAAAAACCTGTATTTTGTGCACAGTTTTAAATACATAGATATTATTTTTTCCTACGTTATATGACACATAAAAATACTGTAGATCGCTCTGCTGATAATATGAGAATATTGGCAATGGCAATGGTTGAAAAGGCTAAATCGGGACACCCAGGCGGTGCAATGGGAGGTATGGATTTTATAAATGTTTTATATTCTGAATTTTTACAATACGACCCAAATGATTTAGAATGGATTAATAGAGATAGATTTTTTTTAGATCCTGGACATATGTCGCCAATGTTATATGCGGTGTTGTGCATGTCGGGAAGTATTTCTCTTGACGAAATTCAGTCGTTTCGTCAATGGGGAAGCGTAACTGCAGGACATCCTGAGGTAGATGCGTCTATAGGTATAGAAAACACTTCGGGTCCATTGGGGCAGGGACATACAATGGCGGTTGGGGCTGCAATTGCCGAAAAGTTTTTATGTGAACGATTTGGCTCGTGGATGCACCACAAAATATATACGTTTATTTCTGATGGCGGTGTACAAGAGGAAATATCGCAAGGTGCTGGACGTATTGCAGGGCATTTAGGTCTTAATAACTTGATTATGTTTTATGATTCGAATGATATTCAATTATCAACGGAAACAAAAGATGTAACAAGTGAAAATACTGCTCAAAAATATGAGGCGTGGGGATGGAAAACAATAACAATTGATGGTAATAATCAAGATGAAATACGCCGTGCCTTACGTATGGCAAACGAGGAAACTGAAAAACCTTTTTTGATAATTGGAAAGACTATTATGGGAAAAGGGCTTGTTGATGAAAATGGGGCTTCATTCGAGGGAAAAACATCAACACATGGGCAGCCGATTAGTAAAGCGGGTGCATCGTTTGAAAAATCTATTGAAAATTTAGGCGGAAATCCTGAAAATCCTTTTATGATTTTTGATGATGTGAAAGCGTTTTGGAATGATGTGAAAAATACAAAAGCAAAACAAGCACAGGCTCAAAAACAAATTCAAAAACAATGGGAAAAAGAAAACCCTGAATTAGCTGAAAAATGCAAAGCGTTTTTCTCGGGAACTATTCCTCATATAGATTTTGAAGATATTGCACAACAAGAAAATATTGCCTCTCGTGTTGCGTCAAAAAATGTGTTGGCTGTGCTTGCAAATACTGTTGAAAATATGATAGTGTCGTCGGCTGATTTGTCAAATAGTGATAATACTGACGGATTTTTAAAGCAAACAACTCGTATTTCAAAAAACAATTTTTGTGGGCAATTTTTAGAAGCTGGTGTTGCTGAACTTACTATGGCATCTATTATGAACGGTATGGTGCTGCATGGTGGGGTGCAGGCTGCGTGTGGAACTTTTTTTGTGTTTTCTGAATACATGAAACCCGCATTGCGTTTGTCTGCTCTTATGGAATTACCTGTTAAATATATTTGGTCGCACGATGCGTTTCGTGTTGGCGAAGATGGGCCAACGCATCAACCTGTAGAGCAAGAGGCTCAAATTCGTTTAATGGAACATGTGTATAATCATAGTGGAAAACGAAGTTTTGTTGCACTTCGCCCCGCTGATGCACAAGAAACATCGGTGTGCTGGAAAATTGCAATGGAAACAAAAGATCGTCCTGTGGGCTTGATTCTTTCTCGACAGATTATTAAAGATTTACCTGCAAAAGAAGGTTCAACACGATATAACGATGCTCTGCAAGCGTACAAAGGGGCGTATATTGTAAATACAGTTTTAAAAACACCTGATATTGTGCTTGTTGCAAATGGTTCTGAAGTAAGTACCATTTATGAAGGAGCGTTATTGCTTGAAAAAGAACATGGATTGTCTGTACAAGTTGTTTCGGCACCATCTGAAGGTTTGTTTTTTGACCAAGATGCTGAATATCAACAAAGTGTACTTCCGTTTGATAAACCAATTTTAGGTTTTACTGCTGGATTGTCATTAAATATGAGGAATCTTGTGGGACCACATGGTAAGGTGTGGGGCATGAATCATTTTGGCTATTCTGCACCGTTTGAAGTGCTTGACGAAAAATTTGGATATACCCCACAAAATGTTGTAAAACAAGCATTGGAGTATTTAAAAGAATACAAAAATAACCCGTGTGGTAAAAAATAAATTTACTTGAGAAAGAAGAATAGTATATGTAGGGGCGTCCCTATGTGGGCGACCACATATATTATGGAAATAGAATAGTTGAAAATATTCGAAATGCGCCCCGATATAAATTTTGGAAATGGGTGAATGTTGTAAAGTGGATGATTCTACTTTTGAACGAGTAATAAAATATACATAATTTTTTTCTGTTTTTCAGTAGTTTACCGAAAAACGTACACAGTATGATTTGCGTGTATTGATGTGTTAAAAGCTTAGTTTTTGGGTATTTGAAAATCAATAGGAACAGTATAATAAAATGGTATTGTTGTACCATTTAACTCACCAGGAATAAACTTTGGAAAGGATTTAACAATTCTCATTGCTTCTTTTTTTAAAAGTGGATGTACACTGTTGATAACTTGAACATTATCTACCTTTCCATTTGCATTAACTCTAAACTTTACAACAACTTTTCCTTGAATTTTTTGCTTTGCGGCTTTAGTAGGATATATGGTGTTGTTCTGTATGTATTGTGCAAGCGCTGTCATGCCTCCTGGAAATTCTGGGTGTTTCTTTGTACCTTGTGGTATTTCAACACCATTTTTCACTCTTTTTATAATAACATTATTTTTATATTCTATTTTTTGGCTACTATTTCCATCTTCAAGATACCATACAAACATTCCATCTTTTACTTCAGGTTCAATAGATGTGAATGTGCCTGTCATTTGTATTTTACCAGATTTATAATAATCTACAACAGAATAATTATTAGATTCTGTATTGTAAGTTGCAATTCTATAATAAATAGCATCTGTTTTAGTACATTTTTGCCATTTTGCATCATACCAAATTGTATCAAGTACTTGAGAAAACAAGCTGTTTGTTATTAACAAAAAAATAAGTGCAATGAGATTTTTCATATAAAAATGATGTTTTATTTTAGTAACTTTTTTTGTGAAAATATGTGCTCTTAATATATAAACCAAGTGTGTATAAACATCAACATGTGTTCGTTTTACATATACCTTGTCCTATTCATCTTGCATTTGAAAACTTATTGGTAGTAAATAATAAAATTCTTGTGGATTCCCATGCGAATCTTTTTGAGGCTCAAATTTTGGCATAGATAAAACTGTTTGTTTCGCTGCTTTTTCAAACTTTTTTCTTGTTGCTTTATCACAGTTTTTACAGTCAACTTCCTTTACCGTCAGATTTTTTATATTGCCATTTTTATTTATTAAAAAATATACAAAAACGGTAATTGAATCAACTAATACTGTTTCTATAGATGTATTATTTATTGTATAATCAGCTGGTTTTTTATTTATCAACGAGTCTGATTGCTGCGAAAATACAATGTTACATGCTGTTAGTGTCAGCATAAGCGTAATCAATTTTATTCTACATGAGGTTTTCATACATTACGTTGTTTTAATTTGTATGATTTTGTTATTACGTTCATGTTTTTCTGTTTTATTTTACGCAAAAGTTATAAACGATGCGTTTGCAATTAAATCTGCTATGAAGTACATTCAGTGTGTTTTTATTCTAAATCAAACATTATTGTTGAAAGATGAGGAATTTTATTTGAAAAAAGACCCTATACCTTTACTAATTTTCTGCACAGCTTCAATTCCTTTGTTGAGTGGCTCAGTATAAACCGCATATTGGTCGCTGTTGGCATTGTATTGTTGAGGATAAATAATAAATCTACTATTAGTGGCAAAATATTTTTCTAATTTTGTAGGGAGGCTTTCTAACGAGCTTATATACGAAGTTGCTCCTTTTCGAGCAGAAACTAAGACAAACAAATCATCAACATGAATATGTCTTGAAAGTATAAGAAAATCTTCCCAGTCGGTAAACGGAGGCACCTCTATTGATGGTTTTAATTTTGCCTTTTTAAATACTTTTCGAATCGCTTTTTCAGATGCTTCATTACAATATAATAAAATTGGAATGCTTAATTCAAGTGCTAATTTTGAGATTTTATGCACCCACAATTCAAAACCGTTTTCGTGTTCGGTTAATGGTGGCGCCACAATAACAATTCTTTTATGTAAAACTAAAGGTTTTTCTATATGACAAACAAAGGTTGTTTTATCGGTGTTATTTAAAATGTTTTCTACTTTTTCGCCAACTATTTTTTCTATAAAACCAGAACGCTGGGGCCAACCAAGTATAATAATATCAGCCATAATTTCTCTCGAAATTCGTGCTATACCGCTTGCCGGATTGTGGTCGATGGTTGTAATAACATTTACGTTTGTTTCTGATGCAGAACCTTGTTTTACAAACTCTTCTAATTTATTTCTTGCTTTTAAAATGTTGAGTTCAGCTTCTTCGTTGTTTGAAACAACTGAAAGAATAGAAACTGGGTTTGCTGATTTTTTATCTTTTATAAATATCGAAAACTCAAGTAATTTTTCAATGTTTAATACATTCGCAATAGGTAATAGTATGTGTTCGTTATGAACAGTAGGTTTTAGCATATCCCCATTTTCATCGTTCTCTGTCTCAATTACAATCATTTTAGCTGCTTTTTCTGTAGCAAATGATGCAACAACACAGGTTACTAAAATCAGAATAATGGTTCCGTTTAAAATATTTTCGTCTAATATTTCAGCTTTAAAACCTACTAAAATTACAGCAAGCGTTGCAGCTGCACTGGAGCCACTTAAACCAAAAATAAGTTGTCGTTGTGCTTTAGAATATCTGAATATTAGTTGTGTAAACCATGCTGCTATCCATTTGCTTGAAAGAGCTACAATTGAAAATGTGCCTGCAATAATAAGGGCTGTAGGACCACTAAAAATAACCCTTACATCAACTAACATTCCTACACTTATAAGAAAAAATGGAATAAATAAAGAATTCCCAATAAATTCAATTCTATTCATAAGAGCTGATGATGCAGGAATGAGTTTGTTTAATGCTAATCCAGCAACGAATGCTCCAATAATAGGTTCAAATCCTGCTATTTCAGCTAAAAATGCTGCAAAAAAGACTATAGAAAGCACAAAAATATAATGAGAATGTTTTTCACTTTCTAATTTGCGAAAAAACCATTTGGCAATTCGTGGAACAATAACCAACATAATTACTGAAAAAATAGCTAAAGAAACACCTAATTGTATCCAAAAATCTGAGGTTAAATTTCCTTGGCTTTTACCCATGATTACGGCTAAAATAATAAGTACTGCAGTATCGGTTAAAATTGTACCACCCACCGTAACAGCAACAGCCTGATTTTTAGTAATTCCAAATTTACTTATAATTGGATACGAAACAAGTGTGTGTGTGGCAAACATGCTGGCTGTTAAAAAACTCGCATCAAAATTATATCCAAAAAGATAATAGCATACAGGGAAACCTATACCTAATGGAATGATAAAGGTGAAAAATCCAAATAATAGACTTTTATTTTTGTTGGATTTAAATTCGTTTAAGTCAAGTTCTAAACCTGCAATAAACATAATGTAAAGTAGTCCAATAGTTGAAAAGAGGTCAACGGCAGAGTTTTTTTCAAGTATGTTTGTTCCATACGGACCAATTATAACACCTGCTATAATTAAGCCTATGATTCCGGGTATATTTAATTTTCTGAGTAAAATTGGTGTTAATAAAATAATAAACAAAACCAATGAGAATATTGGTATTGGGTTGCTTAATGGTAGTTCGAATTCTTGTATTAAATTTGTGAAAGATTCTATCATTATTATTTCTTTATTTTATAACATCAAAATTTTATGTGTTTCTAAATTTTTCAGTAAAAATACTTTTTTTTATTCGATACTAAAAAAATATGTGTTTTTTTATCACCTAATAAAAACATATACTTTTCTGTTATAAACATTAGCTGTTATTAGTAAGACCAAACTTATAGTAATAAAAAAAACCTATCATGTTGTATGATAGGTTTTTAAAACGTTTCGCAAGAAAAAATATTATATTAACTTAACATTTACTGCGTTCAGTCCTTTGGGGCTTTCTTCAACGTCATAGCTCACTTCGTCTCCTTCAGTGATTTTGTCTATTAGTCCATTTTGATGTACAAATACATCTTTACTACCATCACTTGGTTGAATAAAACCAAAGCCTTTAGTTACGTTGAAAAATTTAACGGTTCCGTTACTCATATTGTTTAAATTATTAATTAAATAAAAAACAAATATAATAATATAATTAATCCACACACTATTTTTTATGATTTTTTTGAATTGACATACAATAAATTACAAATCAATTTTAAAGTATTTTATGCGTGCCTTTACGTGTGAGATGAAAAAACTTGTTTGTGCTTTTTGTTTCAAAAAGAAAAATAATTTAGTGAAAAGAAAGAATTTTATTAATGATTTTTATTCGTTCTAAGGTGTTGTGTAATGGTAATTTTGAGCTTTCTTGTTTGTTTTGCCAAATGCAATTGCAAACTTCTTGTATTTCATAGTTATATCCGTTTCCAACATATTGAATTTCAACATCTCGTGTTACATTTCCTTGTTGCAACGAAACTTGTGTAGGACAGTGCCACATGCGTGCAAATTGTATTTTTCCTTTTGTTCCAAAAATTGTAGCTTCGCATGGTAAATCTTTCACAAATGATGATTCTAAATGTGCTGTTACATTGTTTTGATATTCAAATGTTATGCGATTATGAATATCAACGCCATCATGTGTTTTTTGTGCATCTGCTAAAATCTTAGAGGGAGTTCCTAAAAAGTGCATTGCAAAAAATATTGGATAAATCCCAATGTCATATAAAGCACCGCCACCAAGCTGAGGATTAAATAATCGTGATTCTTGAGAAAATTGTGTTTCAAAACCAAAATTTACATCAATATGTGTTATTGTGCCTATTTTTCCTTGTTTTATAAGTTTTTCAGCTGTGTCTATTGATGGTAAAAATCGTGTCCATAATGCTTCCATTAAAAATGTGTTAGATTTTTTTGCAAGCGATATTAATTGTTCTGATTCTGAAACAGTTAGTGTAAAAGGTTTTTCGCAAACGCAGGCTTTATTGTGTTCTATACATAATTTTGCGTGTTCGTAATGAAAGTTATTTGTTGTGGCAACATAAATCACATCAACATTGGGGTCATTTACTAAATCTACATATGAATCATATGCTTTGGGGACATTATATTGATGTGCAAAACTTTCTGCTCGTTCTTTTGAACGTGATGCAACTGCATATAATGTTGTGTTTGGAACAGATGCCATGCCTTCTGCAAATTTGTGTGCTATTTTACCAGGACCTATTATTCCCCATTGTATTGTTTTTTTCATATTTCTATTGATTTATGTATGTTTTTTCCTTGCCACAACGAATGTGTAAGCATGTATTGTTCAAGTTTTTGCACAAATGTTTCATATTTTACGCCTTCCCAATTTGGAGCTATTCTTACTCTGCGAGGACTGTCGCCAGCAAGGCGTTCTATCATAATATGGGGAGAAATATAGGTAAGATAATTGGCTACAAACGGAATATATGTTTCGGCGGTAAATAATGAAAATTGTTCGGGATTTTTAGAAAAATCATCTGCAAATTTTGTGTTTTTTACTATTTGTAATTGGTGTAATTTAAGTGATGTAATTGGTAGTTCTGAAATGATGTGAGCTGATGCAAGTATTTCTTGTTCCGATTCGGTAGGTAATCCAATAATCATATGAGCTCCTACATGAATACCTCGTTGTGCTGTTGCGTATATTGCGTTTTTTGAACACGCAAAATCATGTCCTCTGTTAATGGCATCTAAACTTTTGTTATATACCGATTCAACACCATATTCTATTACCACATAATACTGTTTTGATAATTCTGCAAAATAATCAAGTTTTTCATTGTCAATACAATCGGGACGAGTGCCAATAATGACGCCAATGATTTCTGGAAATGCTTGTATTTCTTTAATTAATGCTTGAATGCGTGAAAGAGGAGCATAGGTGTTTGAATATGCTTGCAAATAGGCAAAATATCTGTTTACTCGTTTGTATCTTTGTTTAATAAATAATTTGCCTTCTGCTATTTGCTCTGCTATACTGCGTTCGGGGGTACAATAGGCGGTTATAAATGCATCGTTATTGCAAAACGAACAACCTCCAACTCCTTTAGTTCCATCTCGGTTTGGACAAGTAAAATTGCCATGTACACTAATCTTTTGTATGCGTGTCCCAAATTTTGATTGAATATAATGTGCATAGGAATTAAACGGACGAGTGTGTCCCCAAGAATACACCGTTTTATTCATCGTCTTCTTCATCAAATTCGTCAAATTCTTCAGAATATTGATTTATAGTTCGTTGATTTATAATGGTATATATTTCAAAAGATTCTAATTTTTTAATGTTGGTAATTAAAAAATGTTCCGATAAAAAATTCCCGTATTGATTACATTCGGTAATTGCGTTTTTTATGGTTTTTTTTACTGATGCATTAATAGGAATAAGGGCTGTTATTTTTGCTAAATCATTTTCAAAGTCAACAGATTCCATTTCTCCTTGTGAACTTTGCACTGCGTATTCAACTTCGTTTGTAATAAGTTTTTTTTGAGTATCATTAAAATTTTCTTTTTCAGCATGAACAAGTGCTATAAAAAAACGAAGTTTATATCCTTTACCACCTAAACCTGTTGAAATTAAAATTTGCTTTTCGTTTAAAAGAGAACTTTCGAGCAACATTTTGCTTTCTCTGTATGCCATTGATGCCCATGGTTTTATTTCTTCTTCTGCGGTTTCCCAAAAGGATTCGATTGCACGAAATGCTTCTACTTCATCAAAATTTGCTAAATGAATTAATAAATCGCGTTTTTCTTCAAAACGCACGCTGGTGTCTTGTAATAATGGTACTTTTGCAAGAACTTCTTCGAGTTTTAAGGTGTGTTTTTGTAATTTTTTTGAACGTTTTAAATAATTCATTTGTAATCCAATATCAATCTCTTCTTCAATAATATTAAAGCTTTCTGGATTGGTATCGAAAAGTTTTTGAATATGTTCAAATATTTCTTCTTGTTCTTGCATCATACATTATTTAAGAGTACAAATATACTTTTTTATTTTAAAGAGGCGAAAAAATAATCGTAGGTTTTTTCTTTTCAAACAACGCAAAAATAAAAAAATGTTGTAATAAATCTAAGGAGCGACAAATAATGTGCCTACGTCTTCGCCTTCAAGAATAGAGAATAATATTTCGGGCTTATCTGCATTTGCAATAATAGTATCTATACCATGTTCATGACACATTTGAGCAGCAATAATTTTTGTTGACATTCCGCCTGTCCCAAAGTTTGTGCCTGCTGTACCTGCTGATGCGGTTATTTGTTCATCTATTTTTGTAACAACCGATATGCGCTTTGCATCGGGGTCTTTTCGAGGGTCGGCAGTAAAAAAGCCATCAATATCTGAAAGCATAATAAGTAAATCGGCTTTACATAATCCTGCCACCATTGCAGACAATCTGTCATTATCGCCAATTTCAATTTCGTCGGTAGCAACGGTGTCATTTTCGTTTACAATTGGTACAGCCCCAATTTCTAATAGTTTAGCAAATGTGTTTTCGGCATTTTGATGTTTTTCTGCATCTTTAATAACATCATAAGTTAGTAAAATTTGTCCTATATGAATGTTATGTTTATCAAAAAACTTACGATATATTTTTGCTAAAATTGCTTGTCCAAGTGCTGCCGCAGCTTGTTTACCTGGAATGGTGCTTGGTCGTTTTTTATATCCTAATTTACCAACTCCTACCGCAATTGAACCGGACGAAACTAAAACTATTTGCTTTCCGTTTTTTTTGAGAACAGCAATTACATTACATACATGTTCTATACGACTAAAATTTAGTCGCCCATTAGGGTATGTAAGCGATGATGTCCCAATTTTTATTACAATGCGTTTTTTTGCACGCAAATTTTTTCTGTAATCCATGTGTGCAAAATTATATTATTTTCTGATAGTTACTCATCTTGTAACAACAAAATCTTTATTTTTTCTAAATATCTATCATAGAATAAAACACATCTTCGGTAATAACTGGAATATTGAGGTTTTGAGCTTTTTCTAATTTTGCAGGACCAACCTTGTCGCCTGTAAGGAAAAAATTCGTTTTTGATGAGATAGAACTTACGTTTTTACCACCGTGTTTTTCTATTAATTCTTTAATTTCTTCTCGCGAAAATCGTGAAAATGTGCCCGAAATAACAATGCTTTTCCCGTCTAATTTGTTTGATATGAGCGATGTGGCTGCTTCGGTGTTTTCAAGCTGCACGCCGTGTTTTCTTAGTTGTTCAATAATTTCCACATGGGCAGGATTCTGAAAATGTAGTGTAATGCTTTCGGCTATTTTTGTTCCTATTTCGTCAATAGATTCAAGTTGTTGAATACTTGCATGCATAATAGTATCAATTGATGTGCATGCTGCTGCCAATTTTTTTGCTACTGTTTCGCCAACATATCGAATGCCAAGAGCAAAAAGCACGCGATAAAATGGTATGTGCTTTGAAGCTTCTATGCTTTCAATTAAATTTGTTGCCGATTTATCTCCAAATCGTTCTAAGGTAACTAATTGCTCGTATTGCAAACGATATAAATCCGCACTGTTTTTTAGTAAACCATGAGTGTATAACTGTCGTATAGTTGCTTCTGCAAGAGCAATATTCATAGCTTTTCTGCTTACAAAATGTTCTATTTTCCCAGTAATTTGCGGTGGACAATTTGCCTGATTTGGACAGTAATACGCGGCTTCTCCTTCAACACGCACAAGTTGTGTGTTACATTCAGGACAATGTGTAATAAATGTTATTTTTTGTGCAAATAACGAGCGAGTTTGAATATCAACTTTTATTATTTTTGGAATTATTTCGCCGCCTTTTTCTACAAATACATAATCATCGGTATGTAAATCAAGTTGATTTATTTGATCGGCATTATGAAGTGTTGCTCGTTTTACGGTTGTGCCTGCAAGCAATACTGGTTCTAAATTCGCAACAGGAGTTACCGCCCCAGTTCGTCCTACTTGAAAATCAATTGATGTGATTTTTGTTCGTGCTTGTTCGGCTTTAAATTTATATGCAATTGCCCAGCGAGGTGTTTTGGCGGTATATCCTAATGTTTTTTGTTGTGAAATTGAATCTACTTTTATTACAATGCCGTCAATATCATAATTTAATGTTTTTCGTTTTTTCGTCCATTTGCTAATAAAATCAAATATTTCCTGTAAAGAATTGCATAATTGAGCATGTTCTGGAATGTGAAATCCCCATTTTCGTGCTGCTTTTAAATTTTCAAAATGTGATGTGTGTGGTTGATTATCAGGAATGTAATACATAAAACTTACTAACGGGCGTTTTGCTACCTGTGCCGAATTTCGTAGTTTTAACGAGCCAGCAGCAGCATTTCGAGGATTTGCAAATTTTTGTTCGCCTTGTAATTCACGTTCGGTATTAAATTCTTCAAACTTATCGTGCGGCATACAAATTTCGCCTCTGATTTCAAACTTTTCAGGAAAAGGGGCTGTAAGCGTGAGAGGAATTGTACGAATTGTTTTAGCATTTGCTGTTATATTATCACCAACCGTTCCATCGCCTCGTGTAAGTGCTCGTGTAAGTTGCCCGTGAACATATAAAAGTGATATTGCGGCTCCGTCATATTTTAATTCGCAGGTATATTGTATTGTTTCATTTCCAAGTGCTTTTTTTACCCGCATGTCAAATTCTTCAATATCAGAAAACGAATAACTATTTGCTAATGAGAGCATTGGGTAATCGTGGGGATTTTGTTCAAATTGTGTGTCAATATCGCTTCCTACTCGTTGTGTTGGCGAATTGGGGTCGTGTAGGT
>JAAYPM010000041.1 GCA_012519815.1 Bacteroidales bacterium | reverse complement strand
TTTTGTATATCAAGGGTAATAGAATCTTTTTTTGAGAGAATTTTACTGTTTTTTTGAGCAAATGTAGGAAAAGAGAAAGTAATACATATAAAAAAAAGTAGTGTAACTAATATGTAAAACAGTATATTATTCTCTTTTTTTTGAAGTTTTAGTTTCATTTCTTAATACACGTGAAATCTCCTATATTATAATCTATTGGTGTATGTTGAATGTGTGCATTGTTTCCAATCATTGATTTGATGCAATTTACATGTGAAAGGGTAGCGTTGTTTTGAATTAATGAATGAGAAATTACACTATTTTCAATACTTGAATTTGCTCCAATTGTTACTTCTGGACCAATAATAGAATTACTAATTGTAACACCTTTTTGTACACAACATGGTTCAATAATTTGTGAATTTATTATGGTAACATCTGGGTCTAATGACGAACCATATTTTGCTAAAAGTCTTGAATTTGTGTGCACTACCGCATCTTTATTCCCGCAGTCAAGCCATTCATCAATTTTGCCAGTATAAAATGCCGTTCCTTTCTTTTTCATGTTTTCAAGAGCTGTAGTAAGCTGGTACTCACCGTTTACATGAATGTCATTATCGAGCAAATATTGTAATTCTTCTTGTAAAACTTCGCCTTGTTTAAAATAGTAAATTCCTATAATTGCAAGGTCTGAAACAAATTCTTTTGGCTTTTCAACAAAATCAGTTATGCGTTCATCAGCATCTGTTTTTACCACTCCAAATGCTGATGGGTCTTTTACTTTTTGTACCCAAATAACTGCATCTTTAGAAGTGTCGAGGGTGAAATTAGCAATAAAAAGAGTGTCGGCAAATGCTACAATTGTATTTCCTTTGAGTGATTCTGATGCACAATGTATTGCATGTGCTGTTCCTAATGCTTCTTTTTGATAGTATATAGCTCCTTTTGCACCAAGTGTTTGTGCTAAGTTAATTAATGTATTTTCTATGTCTTTTCCAAAATCAGGATGCACAATAAACGCAATTTCTTTAATACGTTCATTACACACTTGTGCAATATCGGCAACAAGCCTGTGTACAATTGGTATTCCAGCAACTGGAATTAAAGGTTTTGGAATTGTAAGTGTATGAGGTCGCAAGCGTGTGCCCATACCTGCCATTGGAATAATTATATTCATATTGTTGTGTGTAAATAGATTATTTGTAGCCTTTTATTTTCTGCCTGTATGCCCAAAACCTCCTGCACCACGAACGGTTTCAGAAAGTTCTTTTACTTCTATAAGATGTGCTTTTGTGTATTGCGTAACAACCATTTGGCAAATTCGCTCCCCATCATGTACGGTAAAAGGTGTATTTGAGAGATTTGCGAGAATTACACCAATTTCTCCTCTATAGTCAGCATCAATAGTTCCGGGTGTGTTTAAACAGGTAATGCCATGTTTAATTGCAAGTCCGCTTCGAGGACGAATTTGTGCCTCGTAACCTTCGGGTAATTCTATAAATAAACCTGTTGGAATTAATCGTCGCTCCAAAGGCCCTAATGTTATAGGTTCGTTAATATTAGCTCGTAAATCCATACCTGCCGAATGTTCAGTAGAATATGCGGGTAATTGATGTTTTGATTTGTTTACAATATATACGTCCATATATAAATTTTTAAAAAATACTATAAAATATAGTGTGAAAATAATACATTATTCTCATAAAAGGAATGTATGCCTTACTTTTTCTTATGCTTCATCTTTTTGTTTCATTAGTATCAGCACTTTACGTTCACGTATCACAAATAGTGTAATAAACACAAAAACGCTTATTGTTTTTATGCCATACATTACTGTTATATTTGAAACTGAAATTGATGTGTTGATTATATAAAGTATTCCTGCAATTAAAAAATAAAGAGCTATATCTTTAATTCTATATGGTATTCCATAATGCTTTTGACATAAATAATATGAAAGAATTGCCATAAGTACATAACAAGCAAGAGTTGCCCATGCACATGCAATATATCCAAAATGAGGTACAAAAAGTATATTTATAAGTAAGGTTATAAGTGCTCCAAATCCAATTATCCAAATTCCAAATTTTGTTTGATTCGAAAGTTTATACCAAATTGATAAATTAAATACAATTCCTAAAAAAATATTTGCAATTAAAAGAATAGGAACAATTGATAATCCATCATGAAAATTAGAACCTATAAAGTGTTTGAAAACATCTAAATATAAGGTTATTACAAGAAAAACAAGGAGTGTAAATCCTATAAAATAATTCATAATATTTGCATATGTTTGCCGAGAATCAGCTGCGTGCATACGCGAAAAAAAGAATGGTTCTGCGGCAAATCGAAATGCTTGATTAAACATAGAAATAATCATTGCTAATTTATAATTCGCTCCATAAATACCTATTTGTGATAATATATATTGCGTTGATTCTTCTCCTTGCGGTATTGTTAAAAAATATCGGAGCGAAATTCTGTCAAACACTTCGTTTATACTTCCGGCAAATCCTGCAATTAAAAGCGGCCATGAATAAGAAAGTATGCGTCGTAATAAATCAAATTTAAATGTTGTGTGCGATTGTATTACATCGGGCAATAAAAGTATAAGAGTAAGAACGCTTGCAATAAGGTTTGAAACAAATATATATCCTATATCGGCTTCTTGAAAATGTTTTATAATCCATTGTGATTCTGTGGTTTTTGCAATTTTTGGTAATATCACAATAAACAGAATGTTTAGCCCAATATTTACAGCTATAGTAATAAGTTTAATTGTAGCAAATCGTATAGCTTTATTGTTGTGTCTGAGTTTTGCAAATGGTATTGTTGTAAATGCATCTATTCCAATTATAAGTGCCATGTAAAAAATGTATTTTTCATAGCCAACATATCCCAATCCTTGCGAAATAGGGGATAAAAATATATATACAAGTATAATAAATAGGGTAGAAGATGTAAATAAACTACTTAGTATGGTAGTATATACATGCGGACTGTCTTTTTTATCTTGCGAAAAACGGAAAAATCCGGTTTCCATGCCGTATGTAAGTAAAATCATAAGAAAAACGGTGTAACTATATAATTCTGTTACAATTCCATATTCTGCTTGTGAAAAAAAGCGCGTATAAAGAGGTACTAATAAGAAATTTAAAAATCTTCCAATAATTGTGCTTAATCCGTAAATAGCTGTTTGCCCTGCTAATTTTTTAATTACATTCATACGGTATATTTTATACTATAAACAAATCAGAAATAATGGTGTTAGAAATACAAATACCTTTTTGTGTAAGCTGCACTGCACCATTTGTTTCTGTGAGTAATCCTTGTTTTTTATATGTTTTAATTTGCGAAGTAAAGGTAACAAAATAATTGTTTGGAAATGTTTTTTTTATATATGTACACGAAACTCCTTTTTTTGTGCGTAAACCTGTCATTATGTATTCGTTAAATGTATCAGAAAGTGTTAACTT
>JAAYPM010000040.1 GCA_012519815.1 Bacteroidales bacterium | reverse complement strand
TCGTCAAAAAAACAATTATGAGGCATTTAACATTAGAACAAAGATATGTATTAAAAGCATATTTAGAGTGTGGAAAATTAAAAAAATGTACTATCTTTGAACGTAAAGATACAGTAATGGAGAAAATACAATTGCAAATAGTAGGATTATCGTATAGTCAAACACAAGAAAATGCATATATATTAATTTTAGTTGAAGAACATGGTAATAGACGAATGCCTATAATTATAGGCGGTGCCGAGGCGCAAGCAATTGCTATTGAGCTTGAAAAAATGAAACCACCTCGTCCCCTTACACACGATTTATTTAAATCACTTGCAGATAGCTTTGAAATAACAGTAAACGAGGTTGTTATATATAGACTACAAGAAGGTATTTTTTATGCAAAAATTTTTGTAAGTAAAGATGGGAGAAGTATTAGTATAGATTCACGAACAAGCGATGCAGTTGCAATAGCTGTTCGGTTTGATTGTCCTATTTATACCACAGCTGAAGTGCTTAAATATGGTGGAATAGTGCTTGATAGTCCAAAAAAAGAAAAATCGCAAGATGATTTAGAAACTAAGATAGATCCAGAAATTCGTTTTGCAACCGATCAAGAGTTAAACGTAATGTTAGCTTCGGCAATTGAAACAGAAAACTATGAATTAGCCTCGAAAATACGTGATGAAATACAGCAACGTAAGGCAAATCTTACATAAATAATTTTAAGATATTTTTACAATATATAATTGTAATATAAAAAATACATAAAACATATGTTTTTTTTTAATTTTTTTTTTGTAATATTACAAAAATCAAAGCATTAAGAAAAAAAAGCATGTTAAATGGAATTGTATTAATTGTTGATGATAATCCAATACGAAGAAAAGTTCTTGGAGATTATCTCAACACTTTAAACTACACATACAAAGAAGCCTCTAACGGCAAAGAAGCTATTGAATTATTCGAACAAGAATCATTTCAAATGATTTTTATGGATTTACATATGCCTATTATGAATGGTATTGAAGCTACAAAATACATTCGTACTAAGTTTTCTTTTCCAAAAAATCGGGTAAAAATTATTGCAAACACCGTTTATAATTATAAAGATTTTTTTGATGATTTTTATGACGTTGGATTTAGTGATATTATTCCAAATCCATACACACTTGAGTCTCTCAATAATTTACTTAATTACCACAAAATCACATCAAATTGGTGAGATTTTTTTAATGTAAAATAATCTATATAGTTTTAAAAGGATATATGTAGAAAAGATTTCAAACAATCTGTTTTTTTACTATTTTTGTTTACGCATGTAAGTAATTACATTCTCTAATATTTTTAAACGCATGAAAAAATTGAACTACATAGATTTATTTGCTGGGGCAAGTGGGCTGTCGGAGGGGATAATTATCTATGCTGTGTTGAGATAATTACACTTGCTAATTGCCAAAATGTAAATACATAAGCCAATGCACAGCACTAACTCACAATGTATCTTATTCAAAACCGAAGACGAAAAAATTTCGGTTGACGTGCGTATGGACGAAGATACCGTATGGCTTACGCAAGAGCAAATGGTAATGTTGTTTGATAAAGGCAGAAGTACTAGTACCGAACATATTTTAAATATCTTTAAAGAAGGAGAATTAGATAAAAAATCAACTTGTCGGAATTTCCGACAAGTTCGAACCGAAGGGAATAGAACTGTAGAACGTGATATTGAGCATTATAACTTAGATGTAATTATTTCTGTAGGGTATCGAGTAAAATCCTTGCGTGGTACACAATTCAGAATCTGGGCTACCAAACGCCTTAACGAATATATTCGTAAGGGTTTTACGATGGACGATGAGCGTTTGAAAAATTTGGGTGGCGAAAAATTATTGCAAGGAGCAGGAACAATCAGCCAGGAAAGAGCCGCTGAAAAAGCGACAAGCGAGTATAAAAAGTATCAACAAAAGACATTAAGTGAAGTAGAAAAAACTATTTAGAAAATTTGAAAACAATAGAACAAAAAGCTCAAAATAAGACAGAATGACAAAGATTATTACTGTAATAAAAGAAAAAACATTCAAAAATTAATCTTACATGTATCAATTGAATTTACACAGCATATAAAAATTATATATATTTGCGAATGCTACAAAAAACATACGATACATTTAAACCTTATATACCTTCGTGGGTTAATGCTGACGAACTTATTCGCTCATTTGAACAACCATCGCCTACCAGCATTCGCATAAATCCTAATAAAATAAAAAAATCTCTTAATGCCACACGTGTACCTTGGTCAGAATATGGCTATTACTTAAACTCACGACCAAAATTTACACTTGACCCTATTTTTCATGCAGGGGGATATTATGTGCAAGAAGCATCATCAATGTGTATTGAAAGTATTATTCGTCCACTTTGCTCGCGACCATTAAAAGTGCTTGATGTTTGTGCTGCTCCGGGCGGAAAATCAACCCATATAATATCGTTGTTGGAACGAGGAAGTTTGCTTATTTCTAATGAAACAATACGTTCTCGTGCACATATTTTATCAGAAAACATGATAAAATGGGGAAAGTCAAACTGCATTATTACCAATAACGACCCCAAAGATTTTAATTTTTTACCCGGTTTTTTTGATGTCATTCTTGTAGATGCTCCTTGTTCGGGCGAAGGAATGTTTCGAAAAAATCCACATGCACTTTCTGAATGGTCGCCTGAGCATATAACACTTTGCAGTAAACGCCAAACTCGTATATTACACGACATATGGGATTGTTTGGCTCCCAATGGAATACTTATTTACAGCACCTGCACTTTTAATGAACAAGAAAACGAAGATGTGCTCTATGAATTTACGAAACAAAAAGCTGCTGAATCTATTCCTATAACTGTTAATCCGCAATGGAATATAATTCCTCATACAAAACATACTATTTATTCGTATCGATTTTTTCCACATACTATAATGGGCGAAGGCTTTTCGATGTCGGTACTTAGAAAAACCGATGGAGTAGAATACACTCCTCCTAAAAAATTACCAAAATCACCCATCACTATTATTAACGAACGTAATAAACTCCAATATTCACAATTAATTAAAAATTATAAAAGTATTGTATTTGAGTCAAAACCGAATATTCTTTGGGCATTTGCAAAAGATTATAGAAAACTTTTAATTGATGTGTATGCACATTGCAACGTTATACATGCTGGTATTCCGTTAGTTGAAATTATTGGACATAAATTAAATCCTTTGCCCGGACTTGCGTTGGCAAACAGTTATAATAATACCATACTTACACATATTGAAGTAGATTTAGAAACTGCTTTACGATATTTTAAAAAAGAAGCATTAGTCTTGAAGGATGCACCAAAAGGCTGGGTGCAAATCAATTATAAACAAATACCTTTAGGTTTTGTTAAAAACATTGGCAATAGAGCCAATAATCCGTATCCAGCTTCGTGGAGCATAAAAATGGATATACAGAAAGAAGATATGTGGTCAATAAGCGATTTTTTTTCTTAAAATGTGCGATATAACGCACCTATACGTGCAAGTTCATTGCGAATAGGGCGAAACGAAAAAGATGTTGCATGTATAAGTTTTTGACTTGAATACCGAGAAACAGTATATGCAGTGTGGGCTGTATGCCGCGTAATGCTTGAACGTTTTCGCATAAGAAACAATAAAAAAGTAAGAATAATACCCACAGTATGAAGAATCCATGCAGGCATATAGATTCGAGGAGCCGAAACTCCCAAAGATTCAGCAGTATAGGTAAATACTGTTTTATATGAAAGATTTTCAGCAGAAACAATAAATCGTTCTGCTTGTATATTTGATTTCATGAGTACTATCATACAATCAACAACATCATGTACACTCACATAACCAGTAACTCCAGACGTATAAAACGGCATACCTTGTAAAATAGTTTTAAACAAATGTGCACTACTTTGTTCTTTATTTGCAAATCCAATAATAACAGATGGGTTTATAATTACCGCCGATAATCCTTCTGCAATTCCCCTCCAAACTTCAAGTTCACCCAAATACTTAGAATACCCATATAAAGAACGTTTTTTTTCGAGTTCATATTCACATGTTTCGTCTATCATATCTGTATATATTGCCTTACCAAGTGCTGCAACAGAACTCACATGACATAATTTTTTAATTCCACATTGCAAACATGCATCTACTACATTTTTTGTTCCCTCAACATTAATTGCATGTAATGTATGTTTATCAGCAGCATGAAACGACACATATCCTGCACAATGAAACACATACTCAGCATGTTGAATTACATTGCAAACGTCTTGAAAATCAGTAATATCAGCATACTGCCATTCTATACATGCTGTTTCTTGCGAAGAAAGAGAATACAAGGCATGCATGCGTTTTGCCTTATTAATTGAATGTTCGTTTTGCACAACTGCACAAACACGCACACCTTTTTTTGCAAGAGCAATAGAAAGATGTGTTCCAATCACACCAGATGCACCCGTAACAACAACCGGCTTATTCCCAAATAAGTTTTTTTCCAAATCCTAATGTATTATCAGTAAATTTTGCAAATGTCATTTCAATTTTCCACACTATTGTATTTGTGAGAATTGCATACGGAAAACGCACTATATATATTTTACGTGCTTGTTGTTTTTCCTTGCCTTCAAGTTTTTTTATAGTTCCCGAAAACTGCAATCCTTGTAATCGTCCTACATTTTTAGTTTCTAAAGCAATAGCTCCTGCCACCTGTGGGTTTTCTATCATTTCTTGTACATGACGCGTATGTTCGTCGCTTACAATATAAAAACAATTATATTCTGTATCAAACACATAAAAGCAATGTGCACACCACGGTATAGAATTTTGAGACGTAGCAAGCGTAAGCACATGATGTTCTTTTATAAATGCTTGAATTCGAGCGTCAAGAGGAGATTGGGGATTTGTCATATATGTTTTTTAAAATGATACAATTTCATTCACATTCAAAAATAGAATTTAAAATGTAAAACACAAATTTCGCTCATTATTTGTTTTTAACCCTACGTTTTAGAATATATAATTTTGACATGCTAAAATTAATTTTTATCTCAAAACACAAATTTTATATAGGGTATAATACGTATTTTTTGTTATCTCTGTAAGATTACATTGAATAAAATCAAAAAAAAATGTATTTTTGAAATTAATTGTTTATTGAAGTATAAAAATTTAAAAGATTTGGTGTTATGAGAAAAACTTCCCTCGTATTTTTGTGCGTTGCTTTTGCAACACTTGTTTTCGGACAAAATTTCCCGTTTCCTCAAAACGTTACGTATCCGTATGGAATAACTGCCGATGCTCCCGATAATAATCGTATTCAAACCTTATACAGCACTTGGAACTCTTCATTTTATGAAGAAAGTGGTACACTTGGACGTATTAAATTTGATGAAACACAATATACAGTAAGTGAAGGTATTGCATATGGAATGCTTATTTATGTGTACATGTCAAATTCTACAAACAGCACTGCACGCACTCGCTTTGATAAATTATATAATTATTATAAGCGATTTTCGACACAAGGTGGTTACTTAATGGATTGGAAAATTAGTGGCTTTTCATCTGTTAACTTATCTGGTTCCGCAACAGATGCTGATTTAGATGTTGCATTGGCTCTTGCTTTAGCTCATAAGCAATGGGGGAGTAATGGCACCATTAATTATATTCAAGAAACAGAAAATTTACTTGCAAAAATTCGTGATTTACAAGTAGATGGTAACAATATTTTTAAACCCGGACATCATTGGAACGAATCAAAAAATCCTTGTTATTTTACAACCGCAAGCATAGGATTATTTATACAAGCTCAAACGCAAGAAGGATTTACAAACACGCGCAATTGGAATAATGTGTATTCTGCATCACATACGTTTTTAAAAAATTCTCAAAGAAATGGATTGTGGCCAGACTGGTGTACAGCTTCGGGAGGACAAGACAGCAGAGGCTCTAACTTTTATTGGGATGCTTGTCGTACTCCTTGGCGTGTAGCATGGGATTATGTATGGTTTGGCACAACACAATCAAAAGAAATGTGTAACAATTCTATCGCATTTATGTCGGCAAAGAATTTACTTAATAATCCTGGAAGTGTAGGAGCTTATTCAAATCTTTATGGTTCATCATATTCAAGTGTATCAGATCAAGGCGAAGGAAAAGGAAACTCTTGTTTTGTTGGAGGTCTTGGTGCGGCACTTATGGTTGATGCTACAAAACAAGCAAATTTAAATACTTTTTATACGTATTTAAAAAACAAAAACGAAACATGGGGATATTATGCTCCAACAATACAAATTCTGTATCTGCTTACCATGTCGGGCAATATGCCAAACCCGTATGCAAATGCAGCACCTGCGGCTCCTCGAATTGTTGACGCAGAAACAAATGCAGCTGGTACACAAATCATTCTTTCTGTAAATAAAGATTTAACAACTCCAGCTTCAACACAAGCTTCAAATTTTACGCTACGTATTAACACAATTACGCAATCATCAGCATTTACTGGATTAAGCATGCAAAATGCATCTACAATTCAATTAAATCTTTCTTCATCTATAGAAATTGTTCCCGGTGATATTATTACTATTTCATATACGCCTGGCACTATTCAAAGCACCGAAGGAGTGAAATTAGAGACAACTGCAAATCAAGCAGTTACAAACCGTTTAGCTGGTAACTCAACACTTGTTGATGACTGCGAAGACGGAGATAATATTAACTCTTTAGGAGGTGCGTGGTTTACATATAATGACGCTGATGATTCAGGAACATCAACAGTTATTCCTCTTACTTCGAATCTTGTTGAATTTGAAATGACCGCAGGTGGAGCAAATAGTTCTGTAAAGGCTGCAAAGATTTCTTATACACTTGGAAAAATGCTTGGAACAGCACCAAATCAATACAATCCTTTTGTTGGTATTGGAACTCAATTAGGAGCAGAAGATACCCCTATGGATATTACAGGATCTACTGCTATTTCGTTTTATCATAAAGGAAGTGCATGTGTGTTAGAAATACATTTGCCCGAAAATATGGGAGCTAATGCTAATTATGACACCTATGCATATAATGTTCCTGCACATACAACATGGACAAAAGTTGAAGTGCCTTGGATAGAATTTACGCAAGCTGGTTGGGGAGATGCATATACGTTAGATCTTACCGAAGTATATAAATTTCAATGGAAAGTTACCAATACTTCTAATTCTACTGGCGAATTATGGCTCGACAATATTGTTCTTGAAGGTTTAGCAGGACAAACATCTACTGGACCAAACAAAACAGAACTTATTGCTGCAATAACTACAGCACAAGATAAAATTGATAATGCTGTAGCTGGTACAGCACCAGGAAATTACCCACAATCTGCAATAACAAGCTTAAATACGGCGATAAATACTGCACAAGCAGTAGCTTCAAACACTGAAGCGACACAAACAGAGGTTGACCAAGCTGCTAGTAATTTAAATAATGCGATTGCTATATTTAATGCAGCACAAATAACACCGCCCAATACTATTATAGCAGACTGTGAAGATGAAAACATGACAAAACTTCTTACGTATTGGTATTCATACGCTGCTGGGTCGAGTACAATTGTGCCACTTGCAAGTGAAACAACTCCATTTGTAATGACTGCTGGTGGTGCTAATGGAACAGCACATGCGGCAAGTGTAACAGGACAATTAGTAAATACAGCAGATCCTGATTATGAATCTGCTGGTATTGGATTTGCATTATTAGAACCTGAGGCAAATTATGATTTAACAGGAGCTA
>JAAYPM010000039.1 GCA_012519815.1 Bacteroidales bacterium | reverse complement strand
TATTTGTATATACCTTTGTTAGGTTTTAGATTTTATATAATCACATAATGTGATACGAGAACAATATGAAAATTCTACAAAAACTTCTTCTTTTTTTTCTTTTTTTTCTGATACAATTGAGCACACATGCACAATTTTATAACGGAACTCAAATGAATTTTGGGAAAAATCGAGTGCAATATTCTGACTCGTTTTGGAGATATTTGAGATACGATAATTATGATGTGTATTTTGATAAAGAAGGACGGGAATTAGCTGATTATGTGGCTAAATGTGTTCCGATGGTAATTGATGATTTTAAAAAAATTCTAGAACTTACCTATCCTCGACGAATTATTTTTGTGGTTTGCAATTCTCTTGAGGATTTTAAACAAACAAATATTGGATTAGGCACTGCACATGTGGAGCATAATATTGGAGGAATAACACAAATTACTGATAATAAAATTACAGTTTTTTTTACAGGAAATCATGCCGATTTACTATATCAAATTCGCAAAGGTGTGGCGGAATTGTTTATAAATGAATATTTGTTTGGTGCCGAAAATTATAGAGAAATCATATCAAATTCCGCTCTTACCGAATATCCTGAATGGTTTGTGCAAGGTCTTATTGAATACATTTCGGGCAATTGGAACGGACAAATAGAGTCGAGAGTGATTGAAGGATTGAAAAATGGTTCGTATAAAAAAATTACAAAATTGTATGGCGATGATGCTGTGTACGCTGGTTTGGCTTTATGGAAATTTGTGGCAGAACTATATGGAGTGTCTCAAATAGGAAATATCCTTTATATAACTGGGGTTATTAAAGAAATTGAATTAAGCTTTGAGTTAATGATTGGCAAAACTCTTATGCAGCTTGTACATGAAATGGAAGAATATTATTCAGATAAATTAGGAATTTCTTCTGAAAATGCACTTGTAGGTGAGTCTATACCTTTGCCTAAGCGAATTGCAAAACAACAACCTATTACGTTTGCTATTGGTCCAGATTCTCAGGAGTTTTGTTTGGCAACACAAAAAAATGGTAAAATTTCTGTCTGGCTTAAATCAATTGATAAAAAAAGAACAAAACGTATCATGAAAATTGGTCATGAAATTGGTCAAATTCATGATGGAACATATCCTTCAATAGCTTGGCACCCAAGTGGAAAAATGCTTTCTCTGTTTTATGAGACAAAAGGTTCGGTGTTTTTGCGAATGTATATTCCCGAAACAAAAGAAATTATGGAACGAGAGTTTCGGGATTTCGATAAAATTATGGGGTTTTCTTATTCTAGCGATGGATATAAAATAGTTTTTACTGGTGTTAAACGTGGACAATCAAATGTTTATATATATGATGTACGAACCTACAGTTTAACGCAAATAACTCAATCGTTTTCAAATGATTTACAAGCATCATTTGCACAAAATGATACAAAAGTTGTGTATGCTTCAAATCGTGTAAGCGAAACCGATTATGTGTTTGACACAATAGCATCTACATTTGACTTGTATAGCGTTGATATTCAGTCTCGAATCTCAAAAAAACTTACAAATACTTCTTTGGATAATGAAATAAAACCACAAGAAATTTCTGAAGGAGAATTTGTATTTCTTTCTGATAAAATAGGAGTGCATTCGTTGTATTATGTAAAAACAGATAGCGTGATTGTTGCTATTGATACAGCAATTCACTACGCTTATTTTTCTGATATACAGGCTTTAACAAACGGCCCAGAACACATTTTGGATTTTACATTATATGATGCAAACAAATATGTATGTGTGCTTACGTACACAAATAAAAAATATGATTTCAAAAAAATTCCACTTGAATACTTATTTGCACATAAACCCGAAAAGGAACATCAAACACATTATAAACATTTGCTTGATAGTATGCGTATGTGGCAAGATTCTCTTGTTTTAAATCAAACTGATACCTTGGAACGTACGTCTTACATTATTGACAACACTAACTTAGCCGATAGTGTTATTTATTTTGATTCTTTAGCGCCGCTTTATAAAATTTCACATGTATATGAAACTAATTTTTATGTGAATCAAGTAGTAAATCAAGTAGATTTTGGATTTTTAAATACAGGATATCAAAAATTTACAGGTTCTGATTTTTATTATATGCCACGCTTAAATATGTCGTTAAAATTTGGTGTGATAGGTTTATTTGAAGATTATAGATTAACAGGAGGAGTGCGTTTTTTTGGTGATTTTAACAGCAATGAATTACTTTTTTCGTTTGAAAATCTTAAAAAGAGATGGAATAAAAAAATAGTATTTCATAGGCAAACATTACTTACGTATTCTGATATGTATTCCTATGATATTTATAAAGCTTTTGATAATCAAGTTCTTGCACCTTATTCATATCCGTTTGATGAGGCTCGAAGTTTTCGCATCACTCCAAGTTTTCGTGTTGTAAACACAGTAACTTTGTCCACAGGGCGTTTGTCATCGCTTTCTGCTCCTGATATTCATGAGTATTTGGGAGGGCTAACACTTGAGTATGTATTTGATAATGTATTGCCTCAAGAACTTAATATTTATAACGGTTCTCGATGTAAAGTTTTTACCGAGGTGTTTGGGCAAATTCAAAAAACGCCTATATATCTTTTTACATTTGGTTTAGACTTACGGCATTATCAAAAAATTCATAGGAATATTATATTTGCAACTCGAACCGCATATAGTTATTCGTATGGCACATCGCCTTTATTATATTATTTAGGAGGAGTGGATAATTGGATTAATCTCTCGCTGCAATCATCAAAATTTGATAAAACAAAAGAATATGATAGAACAGTAAATTGGACATATCAAGCTCTTGGGGCTAATATGAGAGGATTTCAGCAAAATGTACGAAACGGACCTTCATTTGCGATTATGAATAATGAGGTTAGAATACCAATTGTTCGTTATTTTGCAAATCGTCCTATTAAATCTGATTTTATATCAAGTTTTCAAATTGTAGGTTTTTTTGATGTTGGTGGTGCATGGAATGGTTTATATCCAAATGCGAAAGAAAATGCCTATAATTATTCTATTATTGGTGATTTAACTACAAGTCCGGTGCAGGTAATAATAGATGAAATGCGACAGATTTTTGTATATGGCTATGGCTATGGAATCAGAAGTCGTTTGTTTGGTTATTTTTTACGTCTCGATTGGGCATACGGAAAAGATGATGGTGTTTTGCAAAAACAATTTTATCTTTCGTTAAGTTTAGACTTTTAAAACCCACATTGTGATGTTTTTTTCTCTTGATTTTACCTATAAACAACTTTTTTTTGTTTAAAAAGGAATTTATTTTAATAAGTTACTTGGGAATATAAAAAAAATATATATTTTTGTAATTCCGTAAATAACAAGTATACACAGTAAATTGTTTAAATATCAAAGAGTTATGAAAAAGAAAAAATTACATGTTTTTCAATTAGTATTAAGTTCGGCACTTCTTATATTGGTAAGTTGTGGTGGAGCTAACAAAATGATTAATGATGCAGGTACAATTGCATACGAGGTTTCACCTACAGTACTTGAAATGAAAGGTGATAGTGTGGAAGTTTCAGTAACAGTTAAGTACCCGCCAAAGTTTTTTAACAAAAATGCCGTAGTAGTTGTAGTTCCTGCAATTGTGTGGCAAGGTGGAAGTTCTGCGTACAATAAAGTAACCCTTCAGGGAGAAAAAGTACAAGGAAATGGTGAGGTAATTTCGTATGAAACAGGTGGCTCTTACACATTTAAGGGGAAAATTCCTTATAAAGATGCTATGTTAAAATCTGAATTGATTTTAAAATCTACTGTTTCAATCAAAGGAAAAGATGCGATTCCTTTACCTGATGCTAAAATTGCAGACGGTGTTATAGCAACTGCAACTTTATTACAAAATGAAGCTCTTGCAATTGAGTCTATGAACCAATTTCAACGTCGCCAAGTTATTTCTGCTGAATCTAAAATTAACTTCTTGATTAATCAAGCTGTGGTTCGCGGTAATGAACTTACGAAAGAGGACATGAAAAACATGAAAAAGTTTATTGCAGATGCAGAAAAAGATCCAAATATTGAACTAAAAAACACACAAGTTATTGGGTATGCTTCTCCTGAAGGACCTGAAGCACACAACCAAAGTCTTGCTGAAAGTCGTCAAACTGCTGCACAAAAAGCAATAGCAAGAGATGTAAAAGTTGAAATGTTAGGTACTGCTGCTGGTGAAGACTGGGATGGTTTCCGTCAATTAATGCAAGCATCAGATATCGAAAATAAAGAGATTATTTTATCTGTATTATCTAAATATTCTGACGGAGCTACGCGAGAGGCTGAAATTAAAAAAATGGCTGCGGTTTATTCTCAAATAGCTAAGGAAATTCTTCCAGAACTTCGTCGTTCACGTATTGTGGTGAATGCTGAAAAACAAGGAAAATCAGATTCTTTAATTATTGCACTTGCAACTGCAAATGAATTAACTGGAGATACGCTTTCTATAGAAGAATATTTGTTCGCTGCAACAATTGCTAAAGATCAAGACGAGGCGGCTGTAATGTTAACTAATGCTTCTAAAATATATCCTGATAATTGGAGAATATTTAATAATTTAGGTTGTATTTATGTTGACCAAAATAAATTTGCAGATGCGCAACAAGCATTTGCTAATGCTGATAATTTATCTGATGGAGATAAATCTGTTAAAAATAATTTAGGAGTTCTTGCAGTTAAACAAGGCGATTTAGCAACAGGACTTGAGTATTTTGAAATCGCACAAGGTGCTGGTTCTGAAGTACGTTATAATATGGGTATCATAAAAGTAAAAGAAGGTGATTATTCTTCGGCTGTGTCAATGTTTGGTTCAAATGCTACGTTTAATGCTGCTTTGGCTAAATTGTTAAATGGCGATGTTGATGGTGCTACACAAACTATTACAAAGGCTGATGAAGATGAAAATGCTGCTGCATATTATTTACGTGCTATTATTGGTGCTCGAACAAAAAATGTGGATATGATTGTTTCTAACTTAAAAGTTGCAATTCAAAAAGACCCTTCATTTAGAGAGAGAGCTCAAAAAGATTTAGAATTTAGAACGTATTTCGAAAATCAAGATTTTAGAGCAACTGTTCGATAATAAATAAAAAATATAAATAAAAAAAAGGCTGTTCTTTTTAGACAGCCTTTTTTTTATGAAACTAATATGTCTTTTTTAGAAAGCCGTAATAGAAACACACGATATTATATTTTCTAAATATTATATGTATTGATTTATTATCGCTATAGCTTGTTGATAATAACTCCCGCCAAAAAGTGTGTAATGATTCATAATGTGATATAAACGATATATTCCTTCACGATATTCATATCCTTCGGGTAATGGAAATTCTTTAGAATATGCTGTGTAAAAATCTGTAGGAAATCCTCCAAATAATTTTGTCATGGCAAGGTCGGCTTCTCTATTACCATAATATACAGCGGGGTCAATAACACATGCCTCTCCATTTGCATGAACTAAAAAATTTCCATGCCATAAATCTCCGTGTAAAAGTGAAAAAGCATCATCAGAACCTAATAATATGTTTGAAATTTGAGACTCTAATTTTGTTATTTTTGCACGAAGTTCTGCAGTAGGCAATCCTTTTTTTTCCATGCATTTTAGTTGAAACACAATACGATTTTCAAAATAAAAATCTGTCCACGATGGTAATTGTGTGTTTTTTTGTACTGTAGCACCTATATAATTATCTTCATAAAATCCGCAGTAATCCGCAGTGTGTTTATGCATGAGTGCAAAATTCTTCCCAAAATCAGTAAAAAAATTAGAATTTCGTTTTCCTTGTTCTATAAAATCTAATAATAAAAAATCAGAATTAAACTCAATGATTTTTGGACACAAAATGGTTTTAGAATTTGCAATTTCTTGTAAACCATCTGCTTCTTTTATAAACATATCGTTAGGTAAATTGCCGCATTTTAAAAAATATGCAATGTTTCCAAATGTAATTTTATATGTATTTGCAATGCAACCTCCCCCAATACTTTGAATAGCAGTAATAGTGCCGTATCTTTCTTCAATATGTGTGTGTATTGAGTTGGGTATCATGTAATTTTAGCCTTATTATGGAATGTTTACAGAAAAAAATGCAGGACTTTTTATCGACATTCTTCCAACGCGTATGCTGGGTTTAATTTTTAGCTGCACGTCTTTTGAAAGTGTTTGAATAGATGACATTGAAAACACCATGCTTGTAAGTTCTTTTACCGAAAACACTTTTAAAATTGAACCAATATCTGTTACAATATTAATTGGAATCTCAACTGTTTCATTGGGGCTAATTTCGTATCGCTCTGTAATTGTGCCATCTGCAACTTCTTGGTTGCGTAATAATAATTTCCAATCTAAGTTGTTTAGAGCAGCTTTTTGAGCATTTGGATTATGTACGCGAACATGTGCCGTAAGCGAAATTGGAATTTTACGTGCCATAATAGCCTGCGAAATACGTGATGATTCTTGTGTTTTAAGATCACGTAGATTTTGTTTCCCATTAAGAGAAACGCCGTTTACTTCTAAATTCGAAATGTTCGAAAGAGAATAAGAACAATCTTGCAGAGCTTTAGTTTCACGTATAGAACGACATGAACTTACGATAAAGATACTGCAAATAATACTGAGTATATATACGTTTGTTTTCAATTATGATAGTTTGTTAGTTATATATTCTTGAATGAGTTTAAATGCAGTTGAAATTCCGTTAGGATTTTTTCCTCCTGCTGTTGCAAAAAATGCTTGTCCACCACCACCGCCTTGAATTTCTTTAGATGCAATGGCAATTATTTCTTGTGCCGAAAGTAAGGATTTGTTTACGATATCTTGTGAAATAGCTGCAGCAATTTGTGCTTTGTTGCCAACAGCTACAGCAAGCACACACACACTATTTTCTTGTGTGTTTTTAATATGCATTGCAATATCTTTCATACTGTTGGCAAAACGTGCATCAATAGATTCAATAATTACCGAAACATTTCCTATTACTTGCTTTTTTTGTACAAGTTCGTTTGCAATCGCCAGCGCTTTTTCTTTTTCATACGTATCAACTGCTTTTTTTAACGAACTATTTTCAGCTTGTAAGCTACGAATAGTTTCTGTTAATGTATGTGGCGATTTTAAGAGTGATTTTATTTCAGCAATTTCATCTATTGCTTTAAAAGCGTATGTTTCAGCACTTTCGGCAGTAACAGCCTCTATTCTCCTAATTCCTGCAGCAATTGCAGATTCCGAAATTATTTTAAAAAAGCCAATAGTTCCTGTAGAAGAGGCATGTGTGCCACCGCATAATTCAATAGAAGAGCCAAATTGAATAACTCGCACAACATCACCATATTTTTCACCAAATAAGGCTTTTGCTCCCATTTTTTCCGCATCGTCTATAGGAGTTTCGGCATGTTCTTGTAATGGAATATTTGCTCGTATAGCTGCGTTTACCAATTGCTCAACTTCACGAATTTCTGCATTACTCATTTTTTGAAAATGAGCAAAATCAAAACGCAATCGTTCCGATTCAACTAAAGAACCTTTTTGTTCAACATGTGTTCCTAATACTGTTTGCAAAGCTTCATGTAATAGATGTGTGGCAGTATGATTTGTTTCAATTGCTTTTCTACGAGTTTGATTAACTACAGCACGAAATTCCACATTAAAGTCAGACGGCAATTCGTGGGTAATATGAATAATGAGATTGTTTTCTTTTTGAGTATCAACAATAGTGATTTTTTTACCATCTGCTTCAATAAACCCAGAATCCCCAGTTTGACCACCCGATTCTGCATAAAATGGAGTTTTGTCAAATACGAGTTGATACACATTTTTATTTTTTGCTCTTACTTCTCGATATTTAATTATTGAAATGGTAGCTTCTGTAGTTTCATATCCTATAAACAGAGTACTGTTTCCGTTTGTTATATCAATCCAGTCTCCCGTAGAAACTTCTGTAGCTTTTCGTGCTCTGTTTTTTTGTTTTTCTAATTCTATTGTAAATTCTTGTTCGTTAACGGTAAGGTTTTGTTCTTTTGCAATTAATGTTGTTAAATCAAAAGGAAAACCGTATGTGTCATACAAAGTAAATGCGTCAACACCTGAAATTTGCTTTGTGTCGTTTTTTGTTTTATCAATTATACCTTGCAGCAAATGAATTCCTGTGGTTAAATTACGCAAGAAGGATTTTTCTTCTTCAAAAATAATTTTAGAAATAAGAGATTCTTGTGCTTGTAATTCTGGATATGCATTTCCCATTGATGCAATAAGAGGTGTGAGTAATTTGTGCAAAAATGGCTCGTTGAATTGCAAAAACGTGTATCCGTATCGTACGGCACGCCTAAGAATACGTCTAATTACGTATCCAGCTTTAATGTTCGAAGGTAATTGTCCATCGGCAATTGCAAAAGAAATTGTGCGAATATGATCGGCAATAACTCGCATTGCAATATCTTGTTTTTCATTAATTCCATAGGTAGTATTTGCAAGCTGTGCGATATGTGAAATAATAGGTTGAAACACATCAGTATCATAATTTGATTGTTTTCCTTGCACAATCATAGCCAAACGTTCAAAACCCATTCCGGTGTCAACATGTTTGTTAGGAAGCGGCTCTAAGCTGCCATTTGCTTTTCTGTTAAATTGAATAAATACTAAATTCCAAATTTCAATAACATGTGGGTGGTCTTGATTTACCAAATCTTTGCCCGGTATTTTTTTCTTTTCCTGCTCAGAACGTATGTCTATGTGAATTTCAGAACATGGTCCACATGGTCCGGTATCACCCATTTCCCAAAAATTATCTTTTTTATTCCCTCGTAAAATTCTTTCTTCGGGCAAATATTGTTTCCAAAAATCATACGATTCTTTGTCAAATTCAATGTTATCAGCACTATCACCTTCAAACACGCTTGCGTATAAATTATCTTTTGAAATAGCAAGATGTTCGGTTAAATATTCCCATGCCCAAGCAATTGCTTCTTGTTTAAAATAATTTCCAAACGACCAATTTCCTAACATTTCAAACATGGTATGATGATAGGTGTCGTGTCCAACTTCCTCTAAATCATTATGTTTCCCCGATACCCGTAAACATTTTTGAGAATTTGCCACCCGTGGTGCTTTAACAGGGGCGTTTCCTAAGAATATATCTTTAAATTGATTCATTCCTGCATTTGTAAACATAAGTGTTGGGTCATCTTTTACAACCATTGGTGCCGATGGCACAATAACATGATCTTTTGATGCGAAAAAATCTAAAAATGACTGTCGTAATTCGCGAGCATTCATAGTAAAATAGTATAATTTTTATAATTTGTTAATATTACTCCTTACGAGTTTGTTTGTTTTGTATGCAAAAGTAAATTATTTTTCATTACTTTTGCAAGTAAAGAAAAAATTGATAGCATTATGGCTAAGGGAAAATATCGATTTAATGCAGATTCTCTCATATATGAAAAAATAGAATATTCACCAAAACGTATTCTCACTATAGGTTTCGTATATATTATTTCTTTTTTTGTATTGGGTTTTTCGTTTATGCTTTTATGGTTAAACTTTTTTCCTTCGGCTCAAGAAAAACAATTGATGCAAGAAAATGCAGAATTGCGAATGCAATATAAAGTATTAAATACTAAATTAGGAACGGTTCAAAGTGTATTAGAAGATATTGCACATAGAGATAATAATATTTATCGTGTGATTTTTGAAGCAGATCCTATTCCAAATGAAGTAAGAACAGCAGGTTTTGGTGGGGTTAATCGCTATGCAGATTTAGAATCTAAACCAAATATGGAGATTGTTGTTGAAACTGCAAACCGTTTAGATAAACTTTATAAGATGCTATATGTTCAAACATTATCGTTTGATAGTGTTATTAATCTTGCTCGAAATAAAGAAGATATGTTGCGTTCTATACCTGCAATACAACCGTTAGCAGATAGAGATTTAACAGGTTTTGCATCAGGATTTGGTTATAGAATACATCCTATATATAAAACCTATAAAATGCATACAGGTATTGATTTAACTGCTCCTTTAGGTACAAAAATTTATGCAACAGGAGACGGAACGGTTTCTCTGGCTCGCTTTGAACGTGGATACGGGAAATGTGTATTTATTGATCATGGATATAATTTTGAAACAGTATATGCACATATGAGTATGATTTTGGTAAAACCCGGTCAAAAAGTAAAACGTGGAGAAGTTATTGGATTGGTAGGAAATACAGGCGTTTCAACAGGTCCGCATTTGCATTACGAAGTGCGAAAAGGGAAAAAAACCGTGAATCCTATAAATTATTTCATGAACGATCTTTCTCCTGAGGAATATGATGAAATGCTGCGTGTTTCAATTCGTCCTTCTCAAACCTTAGATTAAGGGGCATGCGTTATCAATATTTGAATAGAGATATAAGTTGGTTGTATTTCAATCATAGAGTGCTCGAAGAAGCTAAAGACGAGTCGCTTCCTATATATGAACGACTTAATTTTTTAGCTATTTATTCAAATAATTTAGAGGAATTTTATCGTGTGCGACTTAGTTATTATCGCCGATTAATTCGAGATTTATCGCCTGACCACCCTAAAAATAAAGCAGTAAAACCAGCCGAAACAATTTTGATTATTAATGAACTTGTTGGGAAATTTCAAAATGAATTTACTGATGTGTTTCAAAACACTATTATACCAGAACTTGAAAAAAATTCTATACGAATTCTTGAACAAAAATCAAAATTTACCGATGCACAAGCACGATTTATTCGAAATGTGTTTAATGCAAATATTCTTCCGTTTCTTCAGCCTGTTATTTTAGTGAAAAATCGTGTAAAACCGTTTTTACGTACTGGTCAAATATATATAGTGGTAAATATGTTTCTAAAACCATACGCTTCGTTTAAAGCGGTTAGGAAACGCCGACCAATATATGGATTAGTAAAATTACCAACTGATCATGGTATTTCTCGATTTATTCAATTGCCTAAAGATGGACAAGGAAATTACTGCATTCTGTTTCTCGAAGATATTATGATGTCGCATGTGCAAGATATTTTTCCTGGTTATATTATTGATTCGTGGTATAGCATTAAAATGACACGTGATGCTGATTTAGATTATGAAGAGCATGAATCAGAGGAACTTATTGATATTATTTCTAATATAGCTACAACTCGTCAACTTGGACGGCCAAACAGGTTTCAGTATGATTTTTCAATGCCTGCTCGTTTGTTACACTATATTTCAAAAACATTTGAGTTAGATGTAGAAGATTTAGTGCAAGCAAGTAAATATCATAATTTTAGAGATTTTTTCACCTTCCCAAATCCCAAATCTCCTGAACTTGAGTCTGAACCACATCATCCTTTGTCGCATCCGGTATTGCATGGAACACGTTCGCTGATTCGTTTTTTTGAAAATAATGAAATCATGCTTCATTTCCCATATCAATCATATGCGTATTTTATAAAGTTTTTAACCGAAGCAGCGTATGATGATAGTGTTTCTGAAATTAAAGCAACACAATATCGAGTTGCCGATAATTCTGCGGTGGTAAAAGCTCTTATTTTGGCTGCTCAAAATGGTAAAAAAGTAACGGTATTTGTTGAGCTTAAAGCACGATTTGATGAGGAGAATAATTTACGTTTTGCTCACGAAATGAAACGTGCAGGTATTGCTATTATATACAGTATGCCGCGACTTAAAGTGCACACAAAAGTAGCTTTGGTGTCGCGTATTACATCGCAAGGAGAAAAAAAATTAACTGCTTTTTTAGCAACTGGAAATTTTAATGAGAAAACTGCTGAAACATATTGTGATCATGGTTTTTTTACTGGCGACCCTCAGCTAACTCATGAACTTGAAGCTTTGTTTGATATTTTTGAACGCACTATTTCTCATTATACGTTTCAACATTTGTTGGTGCCTAATAATAATATGGTTCAAAGATTTGAGGAGTTAATTCGACAGGAAATTTCTAATGCTCAAAAAAATGAAAAGGCATATATCATTTTAAAAATGAATGCTCTCGAAGACCCATATATGATAAATCTTTTATACGAAGCAAGTACAGCGGGGGTGTCTATTGATATTATTGTGCGTGGAGCGTGCTGTTTAAAACCAAATCAACCGTATAGTAAAAATATTCGCCTTATTCGTATTGTCGATCATTTTCTTGAACATGCACGAGTGTTTTATTTTTACGCAGGGGGTAAACAACATATTTACCTTAGCTCTGCCGATTGGATGCGACGAAATCTTTATCGACGAATTGAATGTGCGTTTCCAATTTACGATGAAGATATTAAAAAAGAATTACTTGACATACTTTATATTCAACTTGCCGATAACGTAAAAGCAAGTTATATTTCTGAGGATATGAACAATGTTCGTGTTCCGCAAAAAGGAAAAATAGTTCATTCTCAAAAAGAAATTTACAAGTATCTTTCTAAAAAATACCAACAAACATAATGCATGTTAGCTGTTAGTACGTTAAATCTAATTTCTTTTCTTCGGCAATTGTTCGTAAATTTATAAGAGCATAGCGCATTCGTCCTAATGCTGTGTTTATGCTAACATTGGTGAGTTCTGCAATTTCTTTAAAACTCATATCAAGATACAAACGCATTATAACAATTGCACGCTGTTCTTCGGGAAGTATTTTTACAATGTTTTTAACCTCATCTAATACTTGTTCTTTTGACCGAACGTCATCAATGCTTTTTGCACTAAGTTTTGAGTCGTTAAATAAATCATATTCGCCTTGCATGTGCGAAACTTCTTTGTAATTTTTTCCTTTGCGAAAATGATCTATTGCTAAATTATGAGCAATACGCATTACCCACGAAACAAATCTTCCTTCGTCTATATAATTTCCATTTCGCAGAGAATTAATTACTTTTACAAAAGTATCTTGAAATAAATCTTCTGCAAGCATTTCGTCTTGCACGGTAAATTTTAAATAATTAAATACTTTTTGTTTGTGGCGAGAAATTAAAATGTCCATTGCCGCTGGATTACCATCAACAAATTCTTTAATAAGTTGATGGTCTGAAACATAACTTTTCATAATAACGATATTTTATTAATTTATTGAAAAGTAAATGTTTCCTATAGGCAGTTTTTTTAGAGTTTTTACATATAATTTTTGCTAAATTAACACATTATTAATAATAAATCAAAAAAATGACCGAAAAAACAGAGGATTTTTTGAACTTTGAAGGCTTATTATGAAATGTTCAAATAAAATGAATTTGACAACAAAAAAAAATATTGAAATACATGGTGCACGGGTGCATAACCTTAAAAATATTAGTTTAAATATTCCCCGAAATTCATTTGTAGTTATTACTGGTTTATCAGGTTCTGGTAAATCTTCCTTGGCATTTGATACGCTTTATGCTGAGGGGCAACGCCGTTATGTTGAAAGTCTTTCGTCATATGCTCGTCAGTTTCTTGGTAAAATTCATAAACCCGAAGTCGATAAAATTCTTGGTATTCCGCCGGCAATTGCTATTGAGCAAAAAGTTAATACTTCAAATCCTCGCTCTACGGTTGGTACAGCTACAGAAATATATGATTATATAAAATTATTATATGCCCGCATTGGAAAAACGTTTTCGCCTATTTCTGGTGTTGAGGTAACACGTCACACGGTTACGCATGTGGTGCAAGATATTCTTGCAAAAGCAGTTGGTAGATATTATATCACAAGTCCGTTGCTATTAAAAGATTTGAATTTTGAAAGTCGTTTGGAATTACTTATGCAACAGGGATTTAATCGCCTACTTTGCAAAGGTGAGGTCGTGAGAATTCAAGATGTATTGTTGCAACCAGATTTTGCAGAAAATTGCAAGCATGTTTTTTTATTAATAGACCGTGTGTTGCCTGATGAATTGCAAAAAAATCGTATTGCTGATTCTGTACAAACAGCGTTTTATGAGGGAGAGGGAACATCTGTTGTGTGGCATGAATATGAAGAGAAAATGACATCAGTTACGTATTCAAACACTTTTGAAGCTGATGGAATATTGTTCGAAGAGCCTTCTGTTCACATGTTTAGCTTTAATAGTCCGCTTGGTGCATGCCCTATATGCGAAGGTTTTGGTAAAATTATGGGTATCGACCCCAATTTGGTGATTCCTAATAAAAATCTATCGGTTTTTGATGGTGCTATTGCATGTTGGTCGGGTGAAAAAATGCAAGAGTGGAAAAATGAATTGTTAGCAAATGCACATCGCTTTGATTTCCCGGTTCATAGACCATATGCTGATTTAACTCCAGAACAACAAAAGCTATTATGGACAGGAAATGAGCATTTTGAAGGTATATCTGCGTTTTTTAAAATGGTAGAAGCAAATCTTTATAAAATACAGTATAGAGTGTTGCTTTCGCGTTATAGAGGAAAAACTACCTGCCATGCGTGTCAAGGAAAACGCTTAAAACCAGAAGCAGAATATGTAAAAATTGCGGGCACATCAATATCCGATTTGGTTGATTTACCTATGTATGATTTACATACCTTTTTTTTAAATTTGCATCTTTCTGAACATGAGCAAATTGTAGCAAAACGTGTGCTTGTTGAAATAACATCACGCGTGTCTTTTTTGTTGAATGTAGGTTTGGGATACCTTACTATTAATAGACTTTCGAATACGCTTTCGGGAGGAGAATCGCAACGAATTAATTTGGCTACATCTTTAGGAAGTAGTTTGGTTGGCTCGCTATATATACTTGATGAACCAAGTATTGGGTTGCATGCTCGCGATACGCATCTTTTAATACAGGTGTTAAAAGATTTGCAAAAATTAGGAAATACTGTCATTGTAGTTGAACATGATGAGGAAATAATGCGTGCTGCTGATGTAATTATTGATATTGGTCCACATGCTGGAACAAATGGTGGAGAAGTTGTGTTTCAAGGAGGTATTGCTGAAATGAATACCGCAAAAAAATCAATTACAGCAAATTATTTATTGGGAGATTTACAAATAGATGTTCCTGCATCACGAAAAAAACCATCTCATTTTATTTCGATAAAAGGTGCTCGAGAAAATAATCTTAAAAATTGCAATGTAGATATACCTCTTGGCGTTTTTACTGCTGTTACAGGTGTAAGTGGATCGGGGAAATCATCGCTTATTCATACAATTGTGTATCCCGCAATTCAAAAAGCTCTTGGAGAACGCGGTGGAGCAATAGGTGATTTTGATGCAATAACAGGAGTTAAAAATGTGTTGTTTTCTGTGGAATTTGTAAGTCAAAATCCTATTGGGCGTTCAACTCGCTCTAATCCAGCAACATATTCAAAAGCATATGAGGAAATTCGAAAATTATTTGCTGAACAAAAATTAGCACAATTACAAGGATTTAAACCGTCTCATTTTTCATTTAATATTGATGGTGGTCGATGCGAAGAATGTTTGGGCGAGGGAATTATTACAGTAGAAATGCAATTTATGGCAGACGTAGAACTTGAGTGCGAAACGTGCAATGGAAAACGATTTAAAGATGAAGTTCTTGAAGTTGAATATAGAAAAAAATCTATTTATGACGTTTTAGAACTTACTGTTGATGATGCTATTCAGTTTTTTAGTGAAGATGCAAAATCTAAAACTGCTCAAAAAATAGTTGAAAAATTATATCCTTTGCAAAATGTTGGATTGGGATATATAAAACTCGGACAGCCTTCGAGCACGCTTAGTGGAGGGGAATCGCAACGAATTAAATTGGCTTCGTTTATTGGAAATGAATCAAAAGAAAAACCTTGCTTTTTTATTTTTGATGAGCCAACAACGGGCTTGCATTTTCATGATATTCATGTGTTATTACAAGCGTTTGATGCCCTTATAAAAAATGGACATACGGTGCTTGTTATTGAACATAATATGGATGTGATTAAATGTGCTGATTGGATTATTGATATGGGACCTGAAGGGGGAGATAAAGGTGGAAATGTTATGTTTTCTGGAACTCCTGAAGAATTAATTACGAAAAAAGATTTGCACACTGCACAGTTTTTACGTTCTAAATTATACTAATGCAATTTTTTTCAAAATATAAAAGGATTATTCTATTTGCAGTAAAAGTACTTGTTGTTGTTATTGCATGGTGGTATATTTATGAAAAAATAATAAAATCTGCACATGATTTTTATCGCATTTCTTTTACTCCCGAAATAATAACTGCTATTGTTCTTGCGTGTGCAATAATGCCTTTAAATTGGATGCTTGAAGCTAAAAAATGGCATGTGTTAATAACACCTATTCTTAAAATTTCTTATGCAAAAGCTTTACAAGGAACCCTTATTGGTATTACGTTTGGCTTTGTTACTCCTAATAGAATTGGTGATATTGGTGGACGCTCAATTGTATTGCCTTCGCATCAAAAACATGGTGTAATTGCCTCTTCCATTGGAAGTATGTTGCAGTTATTTGTTACTATAATAATGGGCGTGTTGGGAATAATTGCGTTGTTTTTGTTTGTACCACATCCTGAAACTATACAAACGCTTATGTATATTTCGTTTATTATAGCTTTAATAGTGTGTATAAGTGTGATTATTTTATTTAGAAAAAAAATTGTGCAAAAAATTGTATTGCGAATAATTGGTGTGTCAAAATATAAAAAAGTTGCACATACTTTTTCTTTGTATTCTTCTAAAACTATATATAAAGCATGCACACTTGCGATTTTACGATATGTGGTTTTTTCTTCGCAATATTATATTTTATTACATGCGTTTTTTCCACAATTATCTTTTATTCAGAATGTTGTTGGAATTACTCTTTCGTATTTATTTGCAACCCTTATTCCTTCGTCAATTTTAGGAGAGTTAGGTGTTCGAGGCTCTGTTTCTGTATTTATTTTTGGTTTGTTTTCTGCTGCGGCATTACATGTATTTCAGGTGAGTTTATTAATATGGCTTATAAATTTAGCAGTTCCAGTTGTTATTGGTAGCTTTTTATTAGTGGTTTTTCGCTCTCAAAAAAAAGCAAATACACAAATAGTACCATAAACTATTGCAAAATAGATATAAATTGCGATGTGCCATCGTCATATATAATTCTTATAAACGAATGTGTGCTTTTGTGATGCAAAAGGTATGATTGCATAGTTGCATATATGGAAATAATTTTGCCATCAATAGAAATATGTTCTACACGTATAATGTTTGATTCATGTTTTTGGGTATATTCTATTGCTTGTGTAATTGAAAGCATACGTATTTCTAAATTACTAATATAGGAATCTGCAAATACATAATGAGCTGATTGTGCGTGTGATTTGTTTCCTAAAAAGGTGTTTTTATAGTGTGGACTTGTTGATTCCACAAACACTGTTACAGAATCGGGACTGTTACTAAACAGAGTAAACGCTCCGAAATTATCAGAAATACACGAATCTAAAGCTGATTGCGTGTGTTTTTCTATTAAAAAAACCTTGTGATATTGTGCAGGAGTTTGTTCTTGTTTTATAACTCCCGAAATGTGTGCCCATGCATCGCAATTTTGTAATTCCAGCATGCTTGAATCTATGGCACTTTCGCATCTATTGGTAATATTAGTGGCGTATAAAAAATGAGTGCCAATTTGTTTGTTTTTGGGGTGATATATTGCTCCTAAATGAACTGGATTATTTCCTTGAGCAGTTGTGTACCAAATAACACTATCGCCAATGGCACGAGTAAAAAAATTCCTGTTTATGCATGCTACCGTATCAATAGTAATAGGCATAACTGGATTACAATTGCAATTTTTAACAATTTGAATAGGCATTGATTGACAATGATTTTCATGAGTTACCCATACTTGATATACGCTGTCGGCAATAATTTCTTCTGTAAAAAATTTCGAAATATGCATATAATTCCCTCTTCCTAATGAAAAACCTGACTTAGAACTTTGCCATGTAAAATCTCCCTCTCCAACAACTTTAAATTCTAAATCCCCAGTGCAAAATGAAGAGTTGATAATATGAAAATCCTTTTGTTTTTCGTTCACTGTAATGTTTGCTATTTGTGGTAAACACGAGCCTGTTTTGTCTTTGACATATACAGAATAAACCCCAACAGATTCAACAGTAAGATTTTTATCCGTTTCGTTAATCAGTATTTTGTTGTTTTTTAACCATGTAAAGCTGTAATCATCAGTAGAGAGTTGTGTTTCAAGTGTTTCTTTAAAGGGGCTGCAAAATTCTATATTGCCTCCTAAGTTTAAACCAGAACACATAGGAGTGCATACGTTTGCAGCAATGCTTGTCATGTAATATCTATCAAAATAATCTTTTGTCCCTAATTGTCCATTGCTATTGGTTCCGCATACAAAAAAATCATCAATGCTTTCAATATAAGAAACGCCTACACCTGCTTGTATATATGAAATATTTTCTACACGTATAGATTCTGAGCGTTTCATGTATTTAGGTGAAAGTGATTGAGTTTCATTAGTTGAACCTATTCCTAATTGTCCACCATGTGATGATGTTATATCTGGAAAACGATTGTTGCCCCATGCTACAACATAGGTTTTGTTGTTTTCCAAAACAGTTGCTATTGCGTGAGAATAACCCGCAGATACACTTTGCACCTGCTCTAAATGCACAGATGGAGTTTCGCCTCCTGATACAAATTCTGCATGTTTTTTCACTGAGTAAACACGAGTTCCATTTGCAAGTATGTCTGTGCCTTTATATGCTCCAACAGCATATACATAACCATCGTTTCGTAAAAAAAGACCAAAATTTCCTCCTGCAGAAATGCTTTTTATATTCGAAATGCTGTTGCCTTTTTCATCTACAACTTTTTGAGGATAGGAATACGCTATATCATTGCCTGTTCCTAATTGATTTTTATTATTATTTCCCCACGCATATACATATCCATCGTTTGTTAAAGCATACACATGTGTTAATCCTGCCGAAATCATAGCAATGTTTTGTAGCCTATCGCCACCTTCAACTCTTACATATATTGGTTCAGCACGGTCTGTATATGAACCATCGCCTAATTGTCCAAAACTATTATTTCCCCATGATACAACTTCACCAGTTTCAAGAAGTGCGTATGATTGTGCTTGCCCACATGCAATAGTGTAAACATTTGAAAGGTAGGTGTGCATGGTTTCTCCTCCTAAAACAGTGTCGGGAATTTCTCGCTCACACAAAGTTGTTGATGAAGGGGTGCAAAAAACACCTGCTCCTAATTCTCCATAAAAATTTTGTCCCCATGAAATAACATGTTTATTTTTTGTGAGTGCCAATGTGTGTGCTCCATAACCTGCATCAATACTAATAATATTTTTAACATGTGGAGAGGCGTGTGGCGTTTCATATCCTTTTTCAGAATTATCTCTTGAAAGTTGTTTGTAGTAATTGTCGCCCCATGTAAGAAGGTCGTTGTTGTTGCAAATATATGTTGAATAATAATATCCTCCCGAAAAATGTGATCGTTGACCAAACAATAGGGTATGAAAAAATAAAGCAATAATTAAAGAAAATATCTGTATCGTTTTCATAAAAACATCTTTCTTTAAAAATTGTAAATTGTATAGGGGAACGAATATGAAACACCCCATTCAATTCCAAATGCTAAATGCGATTTTTGAAATCCTGATATAGCTTGTTTTGTAAATACAGGAATTGAAAAACAGCTGGGTTTTATATGAATAGAGTAGTTTTTATTTAAATGCCACATCACATTCCATGTTAATCCAACAGCAAACGTAATCCTTCTTAATCCAATATCTTTAAGATCTACAATGTTTGTTTTGTCTTTGTTTGGATACAAACCGTACTGATATATTCGTATAAGTGGATTGAAAACTATAGAGGACTGTATTTCAATGCTTTTGCTGAAAAAATGACGAAGTCCGTATGAAAGAGGAATACCAATGTATCGATACGAATTTGTTGAACTATATCGGGTGTTTGTAACAACTTTTTTGGGATTTTCAACTAAGCGATAGGTATATACTGAATCGTACACAGGAATTAATACAGAATCGCCTCCGGGAATAAATTTGTAGTATGAAAATATGACATTATATTGCCAAAACCATAAGGAGTCTATGTAAACATCTGCATCATTATCGGTTGTTAATGATGTTGAAAAATCTATAGTTTCTGTAAAATGAACATTTTGCAATCCAATGCCGCATGTGGTTTTAGAGAATTGCTGTGTAATATAAACACCTTGCATAACTGTTGACGATGTGTTGTTTGCCTTTTGAAGCATTTGAGCATAGTTGTTTTTTTGCTTATTCCAAAAAAATGAATGTACGTGTTGTGCTCCCCATAAAGCCGAAATTGTAACGGTTGGTGTGTGCGTACGCTGTGAAAGTTGCTTAGAAAGATAAAAGTCGCTACTATCAATTACGTGTATAGTGTCATATACAATGCGTGTAATGGTATCGTATAGTGTGTGTTGTATGGTGTCAAAGATTTTTATTGTGTCTTGAATTGGAGGCGGTTTTTTACCTTGTTTATTGTTTTGTTTGATTGTGGGGACTGGTTCGGCAGGTGGACTTATTGGTGCCGCATTCGGTGTAATAAGTATTTGCGAACCTATTTGTTTATAGGTGAATTTTTGTAAAAATAAAATGATGAGTATGTCTTCAAGTTTTTTATTGCTTACTGAAATACTTACTTGTTCCGAAACATCAATAAGAGCACTATTATATGTGAAGTTGGCATTCGTAATCTTTTCAAGATCTTGTAAAATTTCACCTATAGTTTTTTGATGTGCCGTATAGCTAATAGTTTGCAAAAGAGTACCCGATTGTGCAAAACAAACGCTTGCTATAAGTAGAAAAATGAAAAAAATATAAATGCGTTTTTTATACATAATTATTCTTTCATTTACAGTGTTGAAAGAATTTACAATTTACAAAAAAAGTATAATCAAACATACAAGAAAGATTTTTTACTGTGTTTTGTTTTGAAACGATATTGTGTTATTTACTTGCGTATATGAAAGATTTGGAAATGCAGCTGCTATTACTTCTAAAATTTCTTCGAGTTCATGATTTTGGTATGTTCCTGTAAGAATTTCAGAGTAAATATCTTTGTCTGAAACAATTATTGAGCAATTGTATTGTCGTTCAATGTCAGAAAATACGGTTAATAAAGGAGTTCTGTTAAATGTTAAAATTCCTGTTTTCCATGATAAAAAGTTAATGTCTGAATTTATTGTTGCAACAATATCTTCATCTACAGAAATGTCGGCACGTTCATTTTCATTAAGAATAACATGAGCTTGAGTTGCATTTGAAGTAACTTTTACAGAACCTTCGGCAACAATTACACTTGCGGTGTTTTTCGATTCTTTCACATCAAATTTTGTTCCTAATACTTGAATTGTAATAGTAGGTGTTGTTACTAAAAAAGGTTGATTTTGATTTGTTTGCACATCACAAAACACATGACCTTGCACATGAATATCGCGAGATTTTGAATTAAATTTTGAAGGATATGAAATTTGTGCGTTTTGATGTAAAAAAACCATAGAACTATCGGGTAAAACAACTTCTAAAACAGCTTGATTAGTATTAGCTATTGTATGTGAGGTTATGTTTTTGTTGAAAAGTAAAAATGAACTTGCAAATAAAATAACAACAGCAGCAACTGCACTTATTTGTTTCCAATACGATGCAAGAACATGAATTTTTTTAGTTTGTTGATTTTCGTTTGAAATGATTTTCTTAAATTTAGCAAACGCAGTGTGAGAATTAAATTTCTTTTCTTCTTGTTTTCGTCCCGATGCATACCAATATCTACAAATAGGAGCAAATTCTTTTGTGTTTTCTTCACTGTTAATAACCCATTCCATAAGGACAATGTTTTCTTCAACAGTGCTTGTTTTTTGTAAATATTTAGATATTAATTCTGTAATATTCATTTTGATTTTATTTCATTTTTCAAATTTATGACAAATATCTGATTATGTACCCTATACCGCAATTTAAATACTAACATTTTTTACATATTTTGTTCAGAGTGTTTGTATGCTTCAATTTTTTTTCGAAGCGATGAAAGTGCTCGTGTAATATTTGCTTCAACCGCTTTTATTGAAATAGAAAGTTTTGCAGAAATTTCTTTGTTTTTTAGACCATCAAATCTACTTAATTCAAAAACCTCTCTACATCGTTCGGGCAACTCGGCTATTGCATTATTTATATGCTCTTCGAGTTCGGTGTTTTGATATGGATTAATAAAATCAGATTCTATTTCTTTTAATTTAATCCATGCCGCATCTTTATATTGCAGCACAATTTTTTGATGTTTGATATAATTTAGGCAGGTGTTACGCACAGCTCTATACAAGTATGATTTTAAAGAAATAATTTCACATAATGATTCTTTTTGTTCCCATAGTTTTAAAATTACATTTTGAACAATTTCTTCGGCTTCATCTATATCGTTTACAAATGATTTTGCAAACACACAAAGACTTGCGTGATAGTGTTCATAAATCAATTCAAAATACTGTTCCCAGTCTTGATTTGTTTGTATGTCTGCAAATTTTTTTTTCACAGAGAAGAATATTTTTCTACAATACTTTATGTAAAAATTTACACTAAATAATTAAATGTGGAAATATATGATTATTTTTTTTAAAATAAAGTTGGTGGCGTGAAAAATATTATGGTGCTATATTTTTTTTGATTTTTTCAATCTGTTCTGCAGATAAAGTGTGAAGAAACTGATTGCATTCAATTTGTTTTTTATGATTTTTTATAGTGTCTGATAATAATGCTTCTTCGTCAAGAAGCCAGCGGCAATATTTACATTTCATAAGATGCAACCGCATATCAAGAGCTTCTTTAAGCGTTAGCTTTTCGAACTCGTGTTTTGTCATTAATAGACTTGCTTTTTCGCAAGGGACTATAAAGCACTTAATAATTTTAATATATATTTTTTGAAAAAAATTCATTGCATGTTTATTTATGAATTGTTTTGTCGGGTAAAAACCACTTTGTTTCTATGCATTTTCGTAATCTTAATTTTGCTCTGTGAATCATTACCCACAAGTTGGTCGGAGAAATTTCAAGCTCCTTACATGTTTCCTCGGTGGAGTATTCTTCAATTTCTTTCATGGTAAATGTAGCTGCCATTTTAGGCGGAAGATGTGATAAACATTCCTTTAAAACGGTATAAAACTCTGCACTTTCGCTCAATCCTTTATTATCTCCCCAATTTGCAGGTAATTGGTCGTCTTCCCAATGTCCTTTTAAAATTCCTTCGGTTTGAAAAAATTGATCGTTATCTAAAACTGCATCTTCTTTATTTCGTGCATTTTTTCTATAATGGTCAATAATTTTTCGTTTAAGTATTGATGTTAACCATGTTTTAATGGTACTTCTGCCTTCAAATCGCTCTATAGCTTTTACTGCAGAATAAAATGTTTCTTGAACTAAATCTTCAGCAATTACTTGATTATATACACGTGATATAGCATAATTATATAAATAATTTCCGTATTTATCTACCCAGGTACTTGGATTTAATGTATCTGTTGTATTCATTCTTTAAAAATTTAGATTTGCAAAATACAATTTTTTTTTTGTGCACGCAACACTTCTCGTTTCCCGTTTTTTGGTCCTGGTAGTTTTTCTATGCTAAATCCAATGTCTTGCAACCTCCTTTTTACGTGTCCTTTTACGCAGTATGTGGTTAAAACCCCTCCTTTTTTCATCTGTTCATAAAGCTTTTCAAACACATGTGAACTCCACAGCTCCGATTGTTTTTCGGGCGAAAATGCATCAAAAAAAACAACATCAATATTTTTTGGGAGATTTTTATATGTACACATATCGCCATGAATTTTGTGTAGGGTGAAAAAATCATGTATCTCATGGGGGGTGTCCCAATTGCAAGCGTGTATGCTTAAAAATGTATCGTATTCGTTTTTGTTTAATTGATTTTCAAGATGAAGTTGTTCTATTTCTTTGTTTTGTAAAATGTGCTTTTCTATAGAATAATAGGTGATTTTTTGCTTGTGTTTGCGTGCCCACTTACAACTTTCAAACGCATTCAATCCAGTGCCAAATCCAACTTCAAACACACAAACGTCTTGAGTATTAGCACAAAAATCAAGTCCATAATGAATAAAAACATGTTGTGATTCGGTGCGTGCACCAAAATGTGAATGATATGTTTCATCAATTTCAGGAACATACAATGTTGGCCAACCATCGTTTGTGGGGGTAACTATTTTTGAATGTGTATGTTTTGTATTCATTATATTATTTTTGTGTACAATGCGTTTTTATGCAAAATTTTGATGCAATATATTTTAAAAAATTAACAAATCGCTTGTTTTGTGAATTTCGTAAAAAAGTGATTTTGCAAAAAGACAATTAATTTTTATACGTTCAAATAATTCCACTTTTTTTAGTTTGAATTCTCTATCTTTGTCTGTTTAAAATTATAGCAAAAGAAAAGTATAGTTTGCGTATAAAACGAAATATAATAAAAATATATGAAAATATTAGTAATTAGCAATTATCAGAGTTTTCATACAGTCCGTCCCGAAGCTGAAATATTTATAGGTCTTGCAAAACGTGGTGTCGAAGTGCATGTTATGACAGCAGGCGAAAGCGAATATGCGAAAAAATTTCGTGAATGTGGCATATCTGTAATTGATTTTCATCCTCAAAAAAAACGAAATACGCAAGAAATAGCATATATTCGGAATTATATTACCCAACATCATATTGATATTTTACAACTCTTTAATAATAAAGCTATATATGCTGGTATTCTTGCTGCAAAACATAGTTCTGTAAAGGTAGTTTTATATAGAGGATACACGGGGAATATTAATAAGTACGACCCCGCCTCGTATCTTAAACATTTAAATCCTCGTGTAGATGGCATTATTTGTAATTCAAAAGGAGTTCAGCAGTATTTAGACAAACAATTGGGTAAAAACTCTAAAACTATTACTATTAATAAAGGACACAAAGTAGAATGGTATAAAGATGTTCGTGCCTATGATATTCGAAATGAATTGCATATTCCTTCTGATGCGTTTTTATTGGTAACTACCGCAAATAATCGCTCAATGAAAGGTGTTCCGTATTTATTAAAAGGAATAAATGCCTTGCCAAAAAATGAAAATATACATCTTGTAATAATTGGTGCTGGTATGAATACTGCACAAAATATACGTCTTATTAAACAAGGAGCGTATGCCAATAAAATCCACCTAATTGGGTATAGAAAAAATGCCTTGGAAATCGTGAAAGCTGCGGATGCATTTGTACTTGCATCTATAAAAGGAGAGTCAATCACAAAATCGGTAATAGAGGCTATGAGCATGGAAATTACGCCAATTATTACCGATATTTCAGGTAATTCTGAACTTGTTGAAGATGGAGTAAGTGGTGTGGTGGTACCTAAAAAAAATTATAAGGCAATTTCGCAAGCAATTCTTGATTTGTATATAAACAGAGATTTGTGTTCTTACTTAGGACAACAAGCAAAAAATCATATTAAAAATAATTTACATGCAGAAAAAACAGTGGAACAGTATTATGCCTATTATCAAGAACTTTTGAGGTCATAATTGTTTTTTTTGTATGTTCTTTTCCTCATATTTGTAAAAAAAATTATACTGTGAAATTAGGTGTCGATGTTGGTTCTACAACCGCAAAAGTAGTGTTGCTTAACGAATCAGGAGCAATAATTTTCTCACGTTATATTCGTCATAAAGCTCGTATTCGATCATGTATCCAATCTCTTATGCAAGAGGTGTTTGATACATTTGGTGATATTCCCTTGCAATTTGCTATAACCGGAAGTGCAGGAATGGGAATAGCCGAACAATTACATTTTATGTTTGTGCAAGAGGTAATAGCCTCTTCGGAAGTTGTGCAATCTGTGTTTCCTGATACACAAACACTAATAGATATTGGTGGCGAAGATGCAAAGTTGATATTTTTTGAGCAAGGGAAAGTGCCCGATATTCGTATGAATGGAAGTTGTGCAGGTGGCACTGGTGCGTTTATCGACCAAATTGCTGCTTTGCTTAATATACCTGTAGAAAAACTAAATGAAGTTGCACAAGGTTCTACACAAATATATCCAATAGCTTCACGATGTGGAGTGTTTGCTAAAACAGATGTGCAAAATCTAATTAGTAGAAAAATTCCATTAGCTGATATTGCAGCCTCGGCATTTCATTCAATTGCCTTGCAAACTATTAATTCTCTTGCACGAGGCATTGATATAGCTCCTAAAATTATGTGTGTAGGAGGTCCACTTACATTTATCCCTGCTTTACAAAAAGCGTTTTTTTCGGTTTTAGCACTTCCACAATCTGATTTTATATTTCCAGAGCATGGAGAGTTTTTCCCTGCATGGGGAGCTGCTTTATGTGCAAAAGATGCTTCGGAAATTATGCTTTCTGAACTATTAGAATCATTACAAAAAACTTCCGAAAAAATTACAACTTCTCGCCTTGAACCTTTGTTTGCTGACAATGCGGAATTTGAACATTGGAAACAAAATCGTTCAATTATTGAAATTCCACATGTGAAAATATCACAAGAAACGGCTGAGGTTTTTGTGGGAATAGATAGTGGCTCAACAACCACAAAAATTTTATTCCTCACAACCGATGGCTCTATTTGTGCTTCATTTTATGGAACTAATAAGGGTAAACCTGTAGAAACTGTTATGCAGGGCTTGCAAGAGTGTTGTGAACAATTGCAAGTTGAAAATATACGTGTGTTGCGTTCTTGTGTTACTGGATATGGCGAAGACCTTATACGTTCTGCCTTTTCAGTAGATGAAGGAGTTGTTGAAACAATTGCTCACACAACGGCATCTCTAAAAATTTTGCCTAATGTTTCTTTTATTCTTGATATTGGTGGACAGGATATGAAAGCCATGTTTTTGAAAGATGGCTTTATTCAAAATATAGAAATTAACGAAGCGTGTTCGTCTGGTTGTGGCTCTTTTTTACAAAGTTTTGCAGAAACCTTGTCATATACTCCTGCTGATTTTGGAAATATAGCATGTACTGCTCCAAATCCTTGTGATTTAGGCTCGCGTTGCACAGTTTTTATGAATTCGCAAGTAAAACAATCATTGCGCGAAGGTGCTGAAGTTTCTGAAATAGCGGCAGGATTGGCGTATTCGGTTATTAAAAACGCTCTTTTTAAAGTGCTTCGTATTAATAATATGGATGTACTTGGCGATGCTATTATGGTGCAAGGTGGTACGTTTAAAAATCACTCCGTATTTCGGGCAATGCAAAAACTTACCGGAAAACCTATTTATATGAGCAATGTTCCCGAACTTATGGGAGCTTTTGGTGCTGCATATTATGCAAAAGAACAATATGCTATTACTCCGGAACCTACACAAATGCTTGATTTGACTAACTTAAATGCAGCTTTGGTATATGACACAAAACAAATAATTTGTAAAGGATGTACAAATAATTGTGTGGTTACACGGTTTCTATTTCATAAATCAAAAATTTATTATTCGGGTAATAAATGCGAAAAAATATTTTCTTCAAAAGGTTCGGTAACCGAATATGGCGAAAATTTATATGCGTATAAATATGATTTACTATTTCAGAGAGATTTGCTGCCAGTGATAACGCCTCGAAATATAAAAATTGGAATTCCCCGAATCTTAGGTATTTATGCAAATTTCCCTTTTTGGAACACTTTGTTTACGCATATTGGATGCACAGTGGTTCTTTCTGATGAATCAAACTATAAAATGTTTGAAAAAGGGCAAGGAACAATAATGGCTGATAACATTTGTTTTCCCGCTAAATTGGCACATGGACATGTTATAAATCTTGTTGAAAAACAGGTTGATAGGATTTTTTATCCAATAGTAATATATGAAGAAGATGAACATGCCGATGCTCATAATAGCTATAATTGTCCTATAGTTTCAAGTTATAGCGAAGTGCTTGAAAGTTCTATTTCTTTGGAAAAACGAAATCAAATACCTATTGATAAACCAGTGATAACATTTAAAGATGAAACAGCTCTTAAAAAAAATTGCTGGGCGTATGTGAAAAATTTGGGCGTAAGTAGATATATTTTTTCAAAAGCATTTAAAAAAGCCTTGCGCGAACAAAAAAATTATAGAGAACAATATAGGTTAAAAGGATTCCGTATTTTAGAACGTGCAAAATTAGATAATAAACCTATTATCATGCTTGCGGCTCGTCCGTATCACACCGATCCTTTAATACATCAAAAAACATCAGATATTTTAACGGAATTAGGAGCGAGTGTAATTACCGAAGAAATTGTTACACATATAGATGGATTTGATTTAACTGAATATCTGCACATTCCGCAATGGAATTATCCAAATAGAATTTTAAAAGCTGCACAATGGGTAATAAATAATACCGACTATGATGTGCATTTTGTACAAATGAATTCATTTGGCTGCGGACCTGATAGCTTTATTTGTGATGAAATTAAAGAAATGTTTGAGCATACTCATGCTTCTTACACATTTATACGTGTTGATGAAATTAATAGCACGGGTTCAATGCGATTACGACTTCGCTCTTTGGTGGAAAACATAAAAATTTATACCCGAACTGTACAGGAAAATGTGAAAATTAAACGCACACCACCATTTACTATTAATGATACTCATAAACAGATAATTGCACCATTTTTCACAGAATTTCATTCTCCTTTTATTTCACCAGCATTTCAATTAATGGGATATAGAATTGAAAGTTTGCCTGTTTCTGACACGCGTTCGGTAGAATTAGGCTTGCAGTATGCAAATAATGAAATTTGTTATCCTGCAACATTAATTGTTGGCGATATTATAAAGGCATTGCAATCGGGCAAGTATGATGTTGATAATACGGTTGTTATAATGAGTCAAACGGGTGGACAATGTAGAGCGTCTAATTATTTGGCTCTTATAAAAAAAGCAGTATTGCATGCAGGTTTTGAAAATGTGCCAGTTATTTCCTTAGCAACTGCTGAAGGCATGGCAAATGAACAGCCCGGATTTAAAGTAGCATGGAAAAAAATCTTGAAAATTGCTCTTACTGGAATGGTGTTTGGCGATATTTTATCGCGAATGCACTACGCAACAATTGTGCGTGAAAAAACACCCGGAGCAACTAAAATTTTAACAC